>DATCXX010000296.1:0-2937 GCA_036565615.1 Gemmatimonadales bacterium
CCAGCCGCGGCTCCCACAATGGAGGGACGGCGCCGATCCCCACCCCCTCGATCTGGTGGGGCCCCGCCTGGCCCCCGCTCAGCACCGGAGACTCGGCGGGTTCGACCACCGCGATCCGGACCCCCGGCTGGTGGCGCTTGAGCACGGTCGCGACCCCGCGGGAGGAGGCCGCCGTGCCGACGCAGTGCACGAAGGCATCGACCTTCCCGGCGGTTTGGCTCCAGATCTCCTCGGCCAGGGGATAATAGCCCTCGATGCTGTCGTGATTGTTGAGCTGGTCGGTCCAGCAGGTGTCGGGCTCCTGGCTCAAGCTTCGCGCGACCTCGATCATGTCGAGGATCAGCTTCCGGGTGGTGAGGCCCCCTTCGCTCGGCACCAGCGTCAGCTCGGCACCCAGCGCCGCCATGTGATCCAGCTTCTCCCGGCTGAACGCATCGGAGCTCACGATCCGGATCCGGTATCCTTTGGCGGCACAGACCAGCGCGAGGGATGCACCGGTGCTGCCTCCGGTGTATTCGACCACGGTGCCTCCGGGTCGAAGCCGGCCGCTCTCTTCCGCCCGGGAGATGACCGCCTGGGCCATTCTGTCCTTGACGCTGCCGGTGGGATTTTCCCACTCCAGCTTCACCAGAATCCGCGCGCAGCCCGGCGGAACGACCCGCCGAAGCCGGACGATCGAGGTGTTGCCGATGGCCTGCAGTACCTCCATGGTCCGCGCCTCTCTCACGTTTCCGATCTTTGAAACATACGGCGAAACTTCCCGCGGAGACTGATCGTAACAAGTCGCGGGGCGAGAGTCGCCCCGTTCCTTGTCCCGACCGAGACGAGCCTTGATGCGACGATTACCCCCTCCCGGCGCGAGTCCGCGCCGGGGCGCTCGCCGGACCGTCCTGCTGGTTCTGGTTGCCACCGGCCTGGCGCTCTCCGGCTGCCATCCGGGGAACCAGGCGGTCAAGCAGCTGCGTCGCGATTGTGAGGCCGGAAGCGCGGTGGCCTGCAACGGGTTCGGACTCAAGCTCCTCAAGGGTGAGTATGTCCTTCGCGACCCGGGACGGGCGGCGGGGCTTCTGAAGCAAGCCTGCGACGGCGGGGTGGGAGAAGGCTGCGCCCAGCTGGGCATCATGTACCAGCAAGGCCGGGGGGTGCGCCGCGACTCGTCCCGCGCCCCCGAGCTGTTCCGGCTGGGATGCCAGCAGGGCGGCATGGAAGGCTGCACCGGACTCGGCCTGCTGCACCGGCAGGGCGCCGGTGTCCCGCACGACGTGGTCCGGGCCGCAGCGCTCTTCCAGCAGGCCTGCGACGGCGGCGACAAGGTGGGCTGCTCCTACCTCGGCGACTTGTACGCCACCGGACAGGGCGTGGCGCAGGACTTTTCCCGCGCCGCCACCCTCCTCAAACAGGGCTGCGACGCCAAGGCGGCGTTCGGCTGCCTGGGATTGGGCCGGCTGCACCTGGCCGGTACCGGCGTCGCGCGCAACGATTCGCTGGGGGTCGAGTTGTTGAAGCAGGCCTGTGATGGCCGCGAGGTCGCCGGCTGTTTTCATCTGGCCAGAAGCTACGAAGCCGGCGTCGGGGTCACTCAGAACTTTACCCGGGCGGCCGATCTCTACCGGGAAGCGTGCGAAGGCCGCCACGGCGAGGCCTGCTTCAACCTGGCCGGACTCTATCAGCGGGGTGCCGGGGTCCGCCAGAACTCCGAACGCGCCACCGCGCTGACCAAGCAGGCCTGCGAGCGGGGCTACGCCGCGGCCTGTCCCCCCGGCAGAGGAGCCTGATGGCCTCCGGAGAAGTCCTGCTCACCGCCGAGCACCTGAGCAAGCGGTATCGGAACGTCGTCGCGCTCAACGACGTCAGCTTCACCATTTCCGACGGGATCACCGGAATTCTCGGCGAGAATGGCGCGGGCAAGAGCACCGCCATCAAGATTTTTCTGGGCCTGATCCATCCCACCGCCGGCTCGGCCTTCGTGCTCGGGCAGGACGCCTCCAGGAACGACAGCGTGCGGGCCCGGCTGGGCTATATGCCGGAACACGATTGCCTGCCCAGCCAGGTCAGTGCCGCCGAGTTCCTGACCCACATGGCCGAGCTGAGCGGCATTCCCCCGGCCACTGCCCGCACCCGCGCCGCCGATACCTTGCGCCACACCGGCCTGTTCGAGGAACGCTACCGCGCCATCGGCGGCTACTCGACCGGCATGAAGCAGCGGGTCAAGCTGGGCCAGGCCCTGGTGCACGACCCCGCGTTTGTCTTCCTGGACGAGCCCACCGCGGGCCTCGATCCGCAGGGACGGGAGGAGATGCTGACCCTGGTCCGGAAGACCCACCGGGAGTTCGGCATCAGCGTCCTGCTGTCCTCCCATCTCATGGCCGACGTCGAGCGCACCTGCGACCGGATCATCGTCCTCCAGGGCGGCCGGCTGGTGCAGTCCGGTGAGGTGGGACACTTCACCAAGGAAACCGCCACGGTATTCATCGAGGTGGACACCAATCGCGAGCAGTTGGTGGCCGCGCTCGAAAAGCGGGGGGTGGCGGTGACCGCGGAGGGCACCGGTCTCACCATCGAAGGCCCCGACGAATCGGTCTACGATCATGTCCGGGATGCGCTGATCGAGGCCCAGGCTCCCCTCCGCCGGATGGCGCCCCGCCGCCGCGCCCTGGCCGAGCTCTTCGAGCGGGGCGCGGCATGATCCCCGCCACGACGGGAGGTTCCGGGGCTCCGCCCACCCAGGGCGGCACCGTCTTCGACATCGGCTACCGCAACTACACCGGGGTGCGCGAAGGGAAGAGCCGGAGCCGTCTCGCGGTGTTCAAGGATGGCCTCCGCATCGCCATGGGTCTGGGACGGGGCGGGCGGGCCAAGCTCCTCCCCTGGCTCTTTGTCGGAGTGCTGGCGTCGATCGGCCTCATCATGGCCCTGATCGCCGGCGCGGTGGAGCGG
>DATCXX010000299.1:0-6746 GCA_036565615.1 Gemmatimonadales bacterium
CGCTGGAAACGGCGGAGCGTGGCGTAGTCGAGGCCACTGCCTCCGCCAACGCGGTGCTGACCGACGGAACCCAGGTCAGCATCCCGCTGGGTGACCTGGTGGACCTCGAGCGGGAATGCGCCCGGCTCGAAGCGGAGAGTCACCGGCTCGCCGGCGCGATCCGGAGCCAGGAGACCAAGCTGGACAACCCGCAATTCGTTGCCCGTGCCCCGGCCGAAGTGGTCGCGCGGGAGCGGGAGAAGCTCGCATCGTGGCAGGAGCAGGCGGGCTCTCTGGCCGAGCGCCGGCGCGCGCTGGGATGCGTGGTGGCACCCTGAACGACCGGGAGAGGGCCGATGTGCGTCTGATCGTGGCCCTGACGCTCGCGACCGGCCTCGGCTGCGCGAGCATCGCCCCGCCTCCCGGAGGCCCGGCCGATCGCCTCCCGCCCCGCCTGATCGCCACCGTGCCCGATACCATGGCCGTGCTCGCCGATTTCGACGACGAGGTCGAGTTCCAGTTCGACGAGGTCGTGGCCGAGGGAGGCAATCCCAACTTCGGCCTCGGCACCGGAGACCTGGAGAAGCTGATCATCCTCTCTCCCGATTCCCAGGTCCCCGCCGTCTCGTGGAAGCGGAGCCGCATCACGGTGCGGCCCCGCGAGGGCTGGCGACCCAACACGGTCTATCGGGTGGAGCTCCTCCCCGGCGTGGCCGATCTCCGGGGGAATCGCAGCGCGGAAGGCCGCTCCCTGACGTTCTCCACCGGGGGGCCCCGCCCCACGACCACCCTCCGCGGCCTGGTGGTGGACTGGGCCACCCAGCGGCCCCAGCGGCTGGCCCTGGTCGAAGCCCTCCTGCTTCCCGACAGCCTCGCCTACCGCGGCCTGACCGATTCGGCCGGACGGTTCGTCCTGGGTCCGATCCCCCGGGGGGAGTATCTGGTGTACGGGGCTCTCGACCAGAATACCGATCGCCGGGTCCAGCCCCGGGAGGCGTTCGACACGGCTCGGGTTACGGCGGGCCGCGACAGCGTCGGGGAGCTCTGGGCCTTTCGCCATGACACCCTGCCGGCGCGGATCACCCAGGCGGAACTGCACGACACCCTGTCCCTCGCGCTCACCTTTTCGCAGCAGCTCGATCCCTGGCAGCGGCTTCCCCCCGACTCGGTGCGGGTGAGGCTCCTGCCGGACTCCACTCCGGTTCCGGTGCTCGGGATCCTGCCCCGTGGCGCCTTCGACACCGCCTTTGCTCCCGCGGGCGGGGTGGACACCGCCAAGGCGCGGGCCGATTCCATTCGGGCCCGTACCGACAGCATCCGGGCCGACTCGATTGCCCGGGCCCGGGAGGCCGCCGCGCTGCGGATTCCCGGGGCCGAGCGCCGGCCGATTCGGGTCCCCGATACCACCGGCACCGGACCGCTCCGGACCAAGCCGCCTCTCTTCGACAAGCTGTTCGTCCGGCTGAGCCGGCGGCTTCCCCCCGGCTCCCGCTTCGTGGTGGATGTCCACGGGATCAAGACGGTGAGCGGGGTCACCGGCACCGCGCGCGGAGTGGGGCAGATCCCGGCGGCGGCGGCGCCTGATACGACCGTCGTGAAGCCGGATACCTCGTTAGCCGACGCAAAGACGCAACGACGCAACGACGCGACGGGAAGGCGCAACGACGCAAGGACCCAAAGAGAGCTTTCCTCTCACCTCTCTCCTCTCACCTCTCACCGCTCACCGTAATGGATCCCCGCCGGGAGCTGCCCTCCGTGGACCGCCTGCTCCAGGAGCCGGGGGTGCAGGCCTTGCTGGCCCAAGCCCCCAGGAGCCTGGTGGTGGCGGCGGCACGAGAGGCCGTGGCGGCCGCCCGAAGCGGCCGGGGGCCGGTGCCGGGCAACTGGGTCGATGAAGTGGCGGAGCGGGTGGCCCAGCGGGCCTCGCCCTCACTGGTGCCGGTCTTCAACGCGACCGGGGTCGTCCTCCACACCAACCTGGGCCGCGCCCCGCTCGCCCGCGCGGCGGTCGAGGCGGTTCGGGGGATCGCCTCGGGGTACAGTACCCTGGAGTTCGATCTCTCCAGTGGCGCACGGGGAAGCCGGAGCGATCACTGCGCCTCACTCCTCGCCACCCTGAGCGGCGCCGAGGACGGGCTCGCGGTGAACAATGCCGCCGCCGCGCTGGTGCTGGCGCTCAATGCCACAGCCGAGGGGAAAGAGGTCCTGATTTCCCGGGGCGAGCTGATCGAGATCGGCGGCTCCTTCCGGATTCCCGATATCCTGAGAAAGAGCGGAGCGATCCTCCGGGAAGTGGGCACCACCAATCGCACCCACTTGCAGGATTACCGGGAGGCTTTGACCGGTGCCGCCGGAGCCATCCTCACGGTGCACCGCAGCAACTTCGAGCAGACCGGGTTCGTCGCCAGCCCGGAGACCGAGGCGCTGGCCGCACTCGCCGCCGAGGCGGGAATTCCCTATCTGCACGACGTGGGAAGCGGGTTGCTCGCCGACCTCAGCCCCTGGGGGCTCACCGCCGAGCCCCGGGTCCCCGATGCGGTCCGCCGGGGCGCCGGCCTCGTCCTGTTCAGCGGGGACAAGTTGTTGGGCGGCCCCCAGGCGGGATGCCTGGTCGGCAGTCGCACCCTGATCGGGGCGGCGCGGCGTAACCCGCTGGCCCGCGCGATGCGCGCCGACAAGATGACCCTGGCGGCCCTGGAGGCGACCCTGGCCCTCTATCGGGATCCGGCCGCGGCGGTGCGCGAGATACCGGTGCTCGCGATGCTCACCCTCGATGCCGGCGGGCTGGGCGCCCGCGCCGCCGCCCTCCGTGAGGCGATCGGCCTTCCCGACCTCACCGGGCTCGCGTCCGGGTCGTCGGCGGTGGGAGGCGGCTCCTTCCCCGGAGCGGTGCTGCCCACCACTCTCGTCACCCTGGACCCGGGACTCAGCGGCGCCGCCAGTCTTGCCCTCCGGCTCCGGCTGGGCTCTCCCTCGGTGGTGGCCCGGATCGAAGGAGGGAAGGTCCTGCTCGATCCTCGCACCCTCTCCCCCGAATCGCTTTCGGACGTGGCCGGCGCGGTTCGCGCGGCCCTGGCCTCCCCCTCCTGATGCGTCCCGCCGTCTTCGTCGACCGGGACGGCACCCTGACGGAGGACCCCCCGCCCGGCTACATCGCCGATCCGGAGAAGGTTTCGTTTTTCCCCGGAAGCGCCGAGGCGCTGGCCCGGGTTGCGGGACTCGGATACCTGGTCGTGATGGTCACCAACCAGGCGGGCATCGGGCGGGGCCTGATCACCTGGGATCAGTACCATGCCGTCGCGGCCCGGGTCGATGCGATGCTGGGCGAGAGCGGGGTGCGTCTGGACGGGACCTATCTGTGTCCTCATGCCCCCGAGCGCGACGGCGAGTGCCCCTGCCGGAAGCCGAAGCTCGCGCTCTATGAGCGCGCCGGTGCGGACCTGGGGATCGACTACCGGCGCTCCTGGTGGCTGGGGGACCGGATCACCGACCTGCTTCCCGCCAAGGCCCTCGGCGGCGCCGGGATTCTGGTCCTGACCGGCCACGGCCCCGACCATGAGGAGGCGGCCCGGCGGGAAGGATTCGGAGTGGTTGCCGACCTCGCCGCGGCGGTCAGCGCCATCGCTGCTCCACGATGACCCGCCGCCTGGTGTCCCATCGCCAGCGGGGGCCGGCGCCCCGCATGGTCACCCCGCCGATCTGCCGGATGACGCCCGACACCGCAAACCAGTCCAGCTGATTGGCCAGCAGCCCCTTCCCCGTTTCGGTGAGCCGCAGCGGCTGGCTGGCGAAAAGGTCCGGATCCAGCCGGGACAGCTTCCGGTGGGCTCCGGCGATCGCCGGGAAGCGGCCGGAGGCGAGGCCCCGAAGGACGGCGTACAGCATGGTATCGCCCATGTAGGGCCGACGCTCCCTGTTCTGCACCGCCAGGAAGACCTCAGCGCCGGTCCCGGCCCCCGCGGCGATCACCTCCAGTGCAAGCTGCTCGGTGCGGCCCAGGCCGTTGCGCACCGAGGGATACTCGGCCAGGTAGCGGCGGACCGCCGCGGGAAGAAAGGGCAGCGCGGTGCTCCGCATCCCCCCGATCCGGGCCAGCGCGAGCGGCTCGGGCTCGAGCAGCGCATCCCAGGTCCGCCGGGCCAGCCGGAGCTGACCCCAGGTGACCGGGCGGCGGCGGGGGAACAGGGTGGCGAGCTGGTCGGGCCGGAGCTGGCCCAGCCCGATGAAGCGCTTCACCCCGGGAAAGCTCCCGATACAGATCAGCGAGAGCCGGGTGCGGCGCCGGAGCGGGGCCAGCCGATTGAGCAGATACACCAGGATGAGCTGGTCGAACAGGTCGGCCTCGAACCAGAGCACGGTCTCGTCGTAGTGGACCGCCTGATCCACCCGCCAGTCCTGGCCCATGAGGTCGCGGTAGAGCTCGGTCATCGGGATGTCGAACCGCAGCGCCGCCCAGGCCGCGCGCTCCTTCTGCCGGGCCCGGTCGGTGGCGTGCCGATGGAGCGGGCCCTCGGAGAGGGCGTCGAACCACTTGATCTTGTCGCCGGAAATCCCGCCCGCGGTGAGCTGGTCGAGGATGTCGTCGCCGCAGCGGATATGGAGGTACTGCCGGGGTTCGGGAAACTCGGAGAGTTTATACTTCCGGGCTATGTTCCTGCGCGTGGCGGCGGCGGTTTCGGGACGGGGCAGCAATCTGGCGGCGCTCCTCCATGCCCTCGGGGACGGCGCCCCGGCGCAGGTGGTTCTGGTCCTGAGCAACCGGGCCGGGGCGGGCGGCGTGGAGCTGGCCCGGAGCCACGGCATCCCGGTGCACCTCCTCAATGATACCGCCGACCCCGGGGAGTGGAACACGGTCCTGGCAGCGGCCCGGGTGGATCTGATCGTGCTGGCGGGGTATCTCAAGCAGGTGCCGGAGGCGGTGGTGCGCGCCTGGCGGGGCCGGATCATCAACGTCCACCCGGCGCTCCTGCCCCGGCACGGCGGCCGGGGAATGTACGGGCGGCGGGTGCACGAAGCGGTGCTCGCCGCGGGCGACACCACCTCGGGCGCGACGGTGCACCTGGTGTCCGAGGAGTACGATCAGGGGGAGATCCTGGCCCAGGGAACCGTCCCGGTCCTGCCCGACGATACCCCTGACTCGCTCGCCGCGCGGGTGCTGGCGGTCGAACACAAACTGCTGCCGGCGACCGTGCTGGCGATGGCGCGCGCCGGGCTGCCTGAACCAATCCGACCCGAGGCCGACGGCATGATCCCCAACCCCACCTCCCCAACCCCGAACCCCTAGTCCATGCCTCGCGCGCTCATCTCCGTCAGCGACAAGCGGGGCATCGTGGACTTCGCCACCGCCCTGGCCGAGCTCGGCTGGGACATCGTGTCCACCGGAGGAACCGCCACGGTGCTCCGCAAAGCGGGCATCGCGGTCAGTTCGGTGGATCAGGTCACCGGGTTCCCCGAGATTCTCGACGGACGGGTGAAGACCCTGCATCCGGCGATCCATGCCGGGCTGCTGGCGCGTCCCCACCTCGAAGGACACCGCCGCGCGATGGAAGCCCACGGGATCCTCGGCTTCGGGCTGGTCGCGGTGAATCTCTACCCCTTCCAGGCCACCATCGCCCATCCGTCGGCCACTCTGGAAGACGCCATCGAGAACATCGATGTGGGCGGCCCGGCGATGCTCCGCTCCGCCGCCAAGAATTACGAGAACGTGATCCCGGTGGTGGACCCGACCGACTACCGCCTGATCATCGATCTGCTCCGCCAGGGGGAGGTGCCGGCCGAATGCCGGCGCTCCCTCGCCGCCAAGGTGTTCGGGCACACCGCGGAATACGACACCGCGGTCGCGGGATACCTGACCGCGCCGGGCGAGGGACTTCCGCCCCGGATCAACCTCTCGGTGGAGCGGATGCAGGAGCTCCGCTACGGCGAGAATCCAGAGCAGCGCGCCGCGCTCTACGCCACCGAGGAGCCCCGGGGGATCCGGGATCTCAAGCAGCGCCAGGGCAAGGAGCTCTCCTTCAACAACCTCATGGACGTCGACGCCGCGACCGCGGCGGTGGGCGCGTGGAAGAATCGGCCCGCCTGCGCCATCATCAAGCACACCACCCCCTGCGGCATCGCGGTCGGGCGCACCGCGCTCGAGGCGCTGATGAAGGCCCGGGCCACCGATCCGGTGTCCGCCTTCGGCGGGGTGATCGCGTGCAATACGGTGGTGGACCGCGAAATGGCCGAGACGCTCCGGGAGCTGTTCGTCGAAGTCATCGTGGCTCCCTCGGTGCAGGATGACGCCCTGGTCGTCTTCGCCGAGAAGAAGAACCTCCGGGTGGTCGAATTCCCGATCGGGTCGCCGGCGGGATCGCTGGACTGGAAAAGCGTGCGGGGCGGTTTCCTGGTCCAGGACCGCTTCGGCTTCGATCTCTCCGAGGAGGGCTGGCGCACCGTCAGCACCCGCGGGCCCACCCCGGAAGAATGGAACGACCTCCGGTTCGCCTGGGCCGCGGTGGCCTCGGTCAAGTCCAACGCCATCCTCATCGCCCGGAACGAGCAGGCCATCGGGATCGGCGCCGGTCAGATGAGCCGGGTGGACTCGGTGTTCCTGGCCATCCACAAGGCGCGGCAGCAGCAGCACGCCACCGAAGGCGCCTCGCTCGCCTCCGACGGCTTCTTCCCCTTCCCCGACGGCGTCGAGGAAGCGGCCCGGGCCGGGGTCCGGGCCATCATCCAGCCGGGGGGCTCGGTACGCGACGCCGAGGTGATCGCGGCCGCCAATC
>DATCXX010000300.1:0-3173 GCA_036565615.1 Gemmatimonadales bacterium
ATCCGTTCGATGAGCACTTCGGACACTGCGTGCTCCAGCCGCTCGGCCTCGTCGTGCACCGTGTCCCAGGAATACCCCAGGAAGCCGACCAGGTAGGCCTCGATGATCCGATGCCGCCGCAGCATCCTGAGGGCCACCCGCCGGCCCGAAGCCGCGAGCACCACACCTTTGTAGGGGGCGTGCTCGATCAGGCCCTGATCGGAGAGTCGTTTGATCATTCCGCTGACCGATGGGGCGGAGAGCTCGAGCAGCTCGGCGATGTCGCTGGTGGAGGCGGGCTGTCCCTTAACCTGAAGGTGGTAGATCGCCTTCAGGTAGTCCTCGACCGAGCGGGTGATTGATTGTCGGACAATTTGGGGAGACATGGGAACAAATTAGGATAGCCTAAATCACTTGTCAAGCTGCCCTAAAGTGCAGTCGACTATAGGAGTCTTACCAGCGGCGTGAGGATCCGCTCGCTCATGCCCCAGAGGATCCCGGCATCCAGGCGATAACCCATTGTCCTGACCAGGGTTCCATAGCGGGTAAACTCCACCGGACCGTATACTTCCGGGGTGAGCAGACTGTCCAGCGGGAGCCACCAGGCCAGGGCCACTTCCGGGCTCAAATCCAGGGTCTGCCGGCGCGGGTGGGCAAACACGAACGGCCGCACCAGGATGGGGGGAAGTACCGAGGTCCGGGGCGCCAGATCGTCGAGGGTTCCGATCAAAGTGCCGGAATCGAGCTCGACACCGACTTCTTCCCGGGTTTCCCGCCGGGCGGTCTCGAGCAGATCGGCGTCGCCGGAGCTCCACCGGCCCCCGGGAAAGGCGAGCTGGCCCGACCACCGGTCGCCTTCGCGATCGGCCCGGCGAATCAGCAGGACACTGTCGGGATCGGGAGTGAGGATGACCGCGACCGCCGCCTGGGGCCGCTCGGGCTCGTGGATCAGCGCGGGCCGCCGCTCCTTGAGGCGGGCCGCGAGTCCGGGAATCCGGCTCACCGCAGCTCCCGGCAGAGCCGGGCGATCAGCTCGTCGGCGTCGTCATCCACCGCCGTGATCGAGCTTGGCTTCGAGATTCCCAGCGCACCGGCGTCCAGCGCAGCGACCACCGCCTTCCGGTCGGCAGTTTCGATCTCGGTCGTGCTGCCACTCGGAGTGAACCGGACTGCGGTGAGTCCGGCGCGCGCCACCCGGTCGGAGAACGACGGCCGCAAGGTCTCCCGAAAAACTACCGCCGGGACCGGCGCGGCTCGGGAGGTGGAACACACTTCGATGTGGATGGGGCCGGCGGCGCCCGGGAGCTGGTGCGCGGTGCGGGTCGGAGTCGCCACTCAACCGGTGGGAAGTGCCGGAGGCCGCTCCGGGCTCAAGCCTGCGCCGTACCGGCAGGCGGCAACGTAGCCGGGCTGGGCGGTCGAACAGGCGGTCTCGCGCCGAGCCGGATCGCGGAACAACACCGCCGCCTGCTCCCCGACCGCGACGTAGCAGCTGGTGGCAATGTCCTGGGGAACCAGCTGCTTGCAGAAGGCGATGCCGTCTTCGGTCCTGGCGGTGACGTCGATGAAATTCTTCACCACTCCCACGAAGCACCAGGACCGGTACCGCATGCTTCCCTGGGAACAGTGCCGGATGGCTTCCGCCGAGTTGCGGGTGGTCACCCCGCTCACATAGGTGCCGATGCCCTGGTAACACACCGGCCGCATCGGCTGGGGCGCGCTTTCGCAGATCTGGGCCACCCTGGCAAAATCGAGCCCGGTGCGTTCGACGATGAGCCCCGCCTGCATCTGATAACACGCGCGCTGGTAACGATCGCCCAGGGCCGAGCAGGGATAGAGGTAGTCGGAGGAGTCGCGCACCTTGAATGCCGGGAAGGTGTCCGGCTCCGCCTCGTGATGACCCGCCTCGCCGTGGTCGGTGGGCACATGATGGGACTGTCCCCGGCCGCCGACGATGAACTCCATGAACGCCCCGCCGTAGCACGACTCGCTGTCCCAGGCACTCCCCAGCATGTCGCAGCCATGCAGCGCCCGGGGAAGATTCATGGTGTACGTCTGCAACAATCCGTGACCGATCCCGTGGACGCACTGGAACCGGAGCCAGGCGCTCTCCCGGATTTCGGAATTCCCGTTGCAGAGCGCCACGACGCTCGCGCTGTCGGTGCCGGAATGGGCGAACACCGCCTGGATGACGCCGTGGTAGCAACCCGACTGAAACAGCTCGGTGCACTGGAGATAGGTCGCGCCGACGTCCTTCCCCGGAGTCCAGGCGTTGATCCCGATGACATGACTGTAGTCGTGCCCGAACTTCCGGATCTGATCGTGCTCCTGGCCCAGAAGGTCCAGGGTGCTCATGGCGAACCGGACCCGGCCCTGGCGCACCAGCTCGAGCAGCGCCTCCTCAAAGCACTTGCGGCGCGGGTCTCCGGCGAGGAGGCCGCAGCGCCGGCTGATCAGGCGGGCGACGGTGGCGGAATCCGCGCCCGATGCCACAGCCAATTCGGCCGGGAGTGGCGGCAAGGGCCGTCCCGGTATCGCGGCACCGCTTATGCGGGCAAAGGCCGCGAAGCCGAGCAGCGCGACCGCCAGCACGGCGGCCCCCAGGGCGAGTTTCCGTCTCATGGATGGATATTAACTTGTCATTGACCTGATGGCTGCTCCGGTTAGTATTTTCCCGCTCGCCGAACTGCCCACCTCCGGAGGCTGACCCTGCGGACTTCGCACCCGACGTTAGCCGCCGCCAGTCGCTCCATCGCCGCCCAACGCGAGGCGCTGGTCGAACAGTGGATCGCCTGGCTGGGGGACCGGATGTGGGCGAGCAGCGCGGTGCCCCGCGACATCATCCGCCAGGAACTTTCGCTGCTGATCGACGTCTTCGGCTCGATGGTCGGACCGCTTCGCCGGGAAACCAAGAGCATCTGGGTCAAGGTCACCGAAGAGTATGGCCGCCACGCGGCGATCCGCGGACTGGCGGCCGGCGAAGTGGTGGAGGAGCTCCAATACCTCCGCGAGCTGCTGATCCGTTTCCTCGCGCCCTCCATCGCCGCGCTGCGGCCCCGGCAGGGCATGGCGCTGCTGCTCCGGCTCAACCGGCTGGTGGACAAGGGCGTGGCCATGGCGGTGGTGGGATACACCGATGCCGTGGTCGCCAGCATCCTCCCCGATTCGGGCGACCGCTCCTCGGGGCGCCGCAC
>DATCXX010000307.1:0-4704 GCA_036565615.1 Gemmatimonadales bacterium
CTGCCGTCTTCCTCCGCCACGACCAGAACGGACACGCCGACCTCGGCCCGCAGGTCGTGGAGCCAGGTGCCCTCGGAGGTGGCCAGCCAGGTCTCCACCACGCTATCCCGGCAGAGAACCCGGGTGGAGCGGACCCGCCGGTCGGAGACGGCGGCCTGGGCGGCGAGGGTTTCGGCGTGATGCCGCTTGTCGCGGAGGGAGATTTCCCGGGGATCGCCGGGGATGGGAGCGGCATGCTCGAGCTCGTGAACCGCAATCGGCGCCAGCGCCACCGGGCGGCGGGACGCGGCGGCCAGCGACAGCTCGTGGGCCTCCCGGGCATGGGCGTCGATCCGGTCTGCGCCATTGAACCCCAGCAGGCCCCAGCCGGTCCCGGGGGAACAGCAGCGGGCGATCCCGGCGACCTCCTCTCCGGAGGTCGCCGACTCCACCGACCGATCGCGCACCAGGACGCCGCTGGACCAGACCCTGCGGAGCCGGAGCTCGGTGTATCCCGCGCGCGACCAGCCAACCGCCTCGAGAAGCCTCTCCTTCACCGCGTGCTCTGGAGATACCTGGCGTAGTCGGGACGGGTCACCAGCTGGCCATCCTCGATCACTTCCTTGTCCCAGGGAAGGATGATGAACTTGTCGGTCTCGAAGGAGTGGAAGTCGGGGGAGTAGAGGCCGGTCTTGAACGACACCGCGGTCCGCACCTCGGCCGGCTTGGCCCCCTTCACTTCGTTCTGAGCCAGACGGATGGTGTGGCCGGTGTCGCAGGTCTCATCCACGATGAGCACCCGGCGGCCTTTCACCGACGAGGGCGGGCCGACCAGCAGCACCGGGAGGGTGTCATCCGCCTTCCGGGTGACCACCATGGAAGCGAAATCCCGCTCCAGAATGGACGCGATCACCACCCCGGGAATCACGCCGGCTTTGGCGATGCCCAGGATGATCTCGGGGTCGTACTCCTTGGCCACCTTCAGGGCCAGGGCACGGCAGAGCTCGCCGAAGAGCGGCCAGTCGATCTCGAGGACACCGCGGGTCGTGGGAGGGATGGGGCGCCGCATGGAGAGACTCCGGGAATCGTCGGGGGACAGGAAGGCCGTGCCCAACGTAAACCGCAGGCGGCGACCGGGGCAAATGGATTTGACAACACCCTTCCTCCGGGCGAGGTTCGCTGCTCCCCGCTCTGGAAACCGGTATCGCCAGCTCCTCACCCGGCTCTGGCCTGGACGGCCTTCGCACCGAGCTCTCCGCCGGCGCGGCCATCGTGGCCCCGGGGGATCCGGACTATGGCCAGTGCCGCATGCTGCTCAACCGGCGGTTCGACTACAAGCCGGGGGCAATCGTGATGTGCGCCACCGAGCAGGACGTGGCCGCCACCATCGGCTTTACCCGGGACCGGCATCTCCGGATTTCCGTCCGCGCGGGCGGCACCTCTCCCGGAGGGTTCTCCTCCAATGACGGGGGGGTGGTGCTCGACCTTTCCCGGCTGGGCGGAATATCCATCGATGCCTCCGGCCTCTCGGTTCGGGTGGGGACCGGGACCCTGCTCCAGCCCCTGGTCGAAAAGGTAGGGCCGGCGGGGCTGATGGTTCCGGTCGGCGAGTGCATGCCGGTGGGCCTCTCCGGTCTGGCGCTGGGCGGCGGTTTCGGCCTGCTGAGCCGGTCCCTGGGCCTCACCTGCGACAACATCCTGGAGGCGCGAATCGTCACTGCCGACGGCAAGGTGCTCACCGCCAGCGAGCACCGGAATCCCGACCTTTTCTGGGCCCTTCGCGGGGCCGGGGGCGGAAACTTCGGGGTGGTGACCTCGCTGACCATGCGGCTCCATCCCCTGCCGCCGACCATCGCGTTCGCCACCATCGTCTGGCCGCTGGCCCAGGCGGCGGAAGTGCTGAAAAGCGCCCTGGCGTACTTTGCCGGCGATGCGCCCGATGAGCTGGACGCCCTGATCTCGATGCTCCCCCTGCCCAGCGGAGAGCGGGTGCTGGGCACCCTGGCGATCTACAAGGGCGCGCCCGACATCGGCACCAAGGTGCTGTCCCGGCTCACCGGCCTGGGGAAGCCGAGTCAGTCCAAGGTGGAGACGTCTCCGTACTACAAGGTGCTGGCCGGGATTCCCAACCAGGCCCGCAATATTCACGACTATTACAAATCGGGGTTCGTCACCGGGGTGCTTCCCGATCGCGCCATCGATATCCTGGTGGACCGGTTTGCCCGAACAGAAGAGCACGCCCCCGCGATCGAGAACATGGTGATGCTCGAGCTGGCGGGGGGAGCGATCAACCGGGTGGCCCCCACGGCGACGGCGTTCGTTCATCGCACCCACACGCTGCTGCTCTCGATCGTCGCCACCTGGCAGGGACCGGCCGGCGTGCCGAACCCGCCGGAAAAGGCCTGGGCCGACGGGCTCTACCGCGAGCTGGGTCCGTTCTACTCGGGGGAGGTCTACCAGAACTATCCCGATCTGGAGCTCACCGACTCCGCCCGAGCCTACTATGGTGAGAATCTCCCCAGGCTCCGGGAGCTGAAACGACGCTTCGATCCTGAAAACGTCTTCAGGTTTCCCCAGGGCATCCTCCCCGCCTGAGAGGCGCCGCGTTGCCGGGGCGGTTTCCCGGCGGTACGTTCGTGCCTCGGTCCGGCGGCCTGCCGGCCCTCCCTTTCCAGGAGCCAGACCATGGGCGACAGCTACATCCTCCGCAGCGATGACGGCCAGTTGTACCGGGTGTCGAAGGAACAGCTCGACGCCTACAAGCTCGGTCCCAACGACCCGGCCAATGCCCAGGCGGGGGAGCTCGCGCAGATTGCCGCCGCGGCGAAGAAGGCGACGATCCCGATTCATTCCGATGCGGTGTGCCTCATCGCGATGAAGGACAAGGGCAAGAACAAGGCGAGTTGAGGTTCCCGCTCGACGCCTCCGCCGCCAAGCGGTACCGGACCGGGACCCACCGCTCGCGCTCCGCCCGGGACACGGTGGAGCGCATCGGGCGGATCGCCGCGGCGCTCGGCATCACCCGGGTCGCCAACGTCACCGGGCTCGACACGATCGGGATCCCGGTGACGATGGTCTGCCGCCCGAACTCCCGTTCGCTGGCGGTGTCTCAGGGCAAAGGCGTCACCCTGGACGCGGCCCGGGCGTCGGGGCTGATGGAGTCGCTGGAAATCTTCCACGCCGAGCGGATCACCCTCCCGGTGCGGCTCGCGTCCCTCGAGGAGCTGCGCTTCACGACGCCGCTCGTGGACCTGCGCCGCATCCCCCGCCCCGAGGGGAGCACCTTCACGGAGCATCTGCGCATCCTCTGGGTCGAGGGCGCAGACCTGCTGTCCGATGGCTCGGCATGGCTGCCTCTGGAGCTGATGCACCTCGATTGTACCCGGCCGGAGCTGCCGGGAAGCGGCGCGTTCCTGGGCTCCTCCAACGGACTCGCCTCCGGCAACGACCGCTGGGAAGCGGTGATCCACGCCGTCTGCGAGGTGCTGGAGCGCGACGGACAGGGCCGGTTCGGGGAGCTTCCCGATGCGGAGCAGGATGCCCGCCGCATCCGTCTCGACACCATCCGGGATCCCGATTGCGCGTGGCTGCTGGAGCGATACGATGCGGCCGCGGTATCGGTCGCGGTCTGGGATACCACCGGCCCGGCGGGGATCGCCTCCTTCCTCGCCGGGATTTCCGTGGTCCACGACTGGACCGACGGCGGGTCCCGGGTGTATTACGGGATGGGGTGCCATCCGGACCGGAACATTGCGCTTTCCCGGGCGCTTACCGAAGCGGCCCAGACCCGTCTCACCATGATCATCGGCTCCCGCGACGACGCCGGTCGGTCGCTCTATGCCCGCGCCGCCGATGCCGAGCGCGCGGTGCGGGAGCGGCAGCGTTTCGATCGGACGGTGCCGGCACGGAGCCTGGACGAGGTGCCCACCTGGACCAGCGATGACCTGGCGGAGGACGGCCGCTGGATGCTGTCCCGGCTGGCGGAAGGCGGGTTCGGTCAGGTGCTGGCGGTGGACCTCACCATGCCGGAGCTGGGCATCCCGGTGGTCTGCGTCGTCATTCCGGGCGCCGAATCCATGGGCGGGTGGCTGGCGTGAACGTCGTGGTGTTCCTGGGCCCCACCATGCCGGCGGAAGACGCGGCGACCCTGCTTCCCGCCGAGTATCGCCCTCCCGCGTCGCGGGGCGATGTCTATGCTGCGGCACGCGCCCATCCCTGGGCGATCGGCATCGTGGACGGGTACTTCCACCGGGTACCTTCGGTGCTTCACAAGGAGATCCTCTGGGCCATCGCGCAGGGAATCCGGGTCTATGGCGCCGCCAGCATGGGCGCGCTGCGCGCCGCCGAGCTCAGCCGCTTCGGCATGACCGGCGTCGGCTCGGTGTTCGAGGAATTCCGGGACGGGATCCTGACCGATGACGACGAAGTGGCGGTCGCCCACGGTCCCGCGGAAGCCGGCTACCTGGTGGGCTCCGAGGCGATGGTGAACATCCGCGCTACCCTGGCGGAGGCGGTCCGCGCCGGCGTCATCACCGCTCCGCTCAGAGATCGTCTCCTCGGGCTTTCGAAGGACACCTTCTACCCCAGGCGGACCTGGGAGCGCCTGCTGGAGGATGCCGAGGCGTCGGGGACCGCGCCGCAGGAGGCTCGGCTGCTGGCCGAATGGCTGCCCCGGGGAAGAGTGGATCGGAAACGCCTCGACGCGGTCGCGCTGCTTCGCCGCAT
>DATCXX010000309.1:0-5460 GCA_036565615.1 Gemmatimonadales bacterium
ACGCTCAGGGAGGCCCGGCGCTCCCGCCTGTAAGCACCCGTTCATACAGGGCCTGCAGGTCGGCCAGCACCCGGGTCTCGCTGAACCGTTCCCCCGCCAGGCGCCGGCCGGCCTCCCCGCATCGTCGCGCCAGCCCGGGATCGCTCAGCAGCCGCGACACCGCCGCCGCGAACGGTTCGGCCGCGCCGGGAGGAACCATGAATCCGGTGATCCCCTCCACCACGGCATCGGGCACCCCGCCGACTGCGGTCGCGACCACCGGCCGCCCCGCCGCCATCGCCTCGAGAATCGAGTTGGGAAAGCCCTCGGTCCGCGAGGTCAACGTGGCGATGTCCACCAGCTGGAAGGGATTGGGGCGGTTGGGAAGCAGCCCGAGAAAATGGACTCGCCCCCCCAGGCCAAGGCGTTCGGTTTCGCGCTCGAGACGTTCGCGCTGATCACCCTCACCGATGATGGCGAAGTGGACCTCCGAGTCGGAGGCCGCAACCAGCGCCGCCATGCGGAGGAAGAGGTCGTGGTCCTTGACCGGGCGGAGGTTGGCGACGATGCCTACGACCGGCAGCTCCGGCGGCAGTCCGGCGGCCCGGCGGCGGAGCTCGAGCTCGCCCGAGTCGGGACGCTCGAACGCGTCCGCTTCGACGAAGTTGGGGATGAGCGCCGTCCGGCCAGGCGGCACCCCGTCTTCCGCCGTCAGCGCCCGCTGGACCCGTTCGCTGTTGGCCACCACTGCCGCGGAGGCCCGGAAGGCGAGGCGGTTGAGCCGCCGAAGCCCGGCCGACCCCTCCCGCTGGTCCCAGCGGCGGCTGGTGATGATGGCGGCGGTTCCCGCGATCCGGCCCCAGAACACCCCGAAGACGTTGCTGTAGCGGTCGTGGCAATGGAGGATGGCATCGCCGGAACTCCGAAGCAGCCTGGCAAAGCGAAGGCCCTGGCGGAGGGCGGTGAGACCGGTCAGGCTGCCGCCCAGGGGAATGGGAATGACTTCGACCCCCAGCGCATCGTAGCGGATGCGCAGGGGGCCGGTGGACTGCATCGCATACACTCTGAGAGGCACTCCCGCGGCGCGCAGCAGCCCGGCTGTGCGAACCGCGTTCAGCTCGGTGCCTCCGACGTTGAGATTGTCAACGCAGAAGGCGACCGAGCCCGTCACCCCGGCCTCAGGGAGTGACTCCCGCGATCAGGGTCTGGAGCCGCTGGATGTCCGGACCGGGACGGGTGCCGTTGGGTCCGGCGGCCAGGTAGGCACTGGTCGGCTGCAGCGCCCAGACGACGCCGTCGGCCGAAGCCAGCCCCGCCGCAGTCTGGCTCGACGGGAAGCTGTTCCCGGAGGGGTAGCTGGACGCGACCGCACCCAGGATCAGGTTGCCGACGACCAGCCCCCCGGGGGCGTAGGTGGCCAGGGTCTTGGTGCCTTCGCCGGTGTTGTCGCCCTTGAAGCCGAAGGCACCCCGCCCGAGGATATTCCCCTGAATGGTGACCCGCTGGAGCGCCGGGAGACCGTAGAAGACGATGGCGGAGCTGGGCGCCCAGCCGGTGTTGTACTCGACCGTCAGATCGGCCACGTCGTACTGGAGCTGGAAGATGGTGCCGCAGCCGCCGTAGGTGCCGCCGATATCGCTGAACATGTTGTGGGCGATCCGAATCCGCTCGGTCAGGCCGGCGGTGCCCGCCACATGCTCGGCGCTCGAGACCTTCATGCCGCAGGCGCTCTTCCAGATCACGTTGTGCTGGAAGTTGACGTCGCGGGTCACCGACCAGGGCGCGGTCCCGCTCTGGTTGGTGCTCTTGAAGTTGAAGGCGTGCCCCGCCTGCCCGTCGATCCAGTTGTTCTCGAACACATTGCCCTCGATCAGGAGCCGCTGGGCGTTCTTGAGCTCGAGCAGGTTCTTCGAGGTCCAGACCCCCTTCCAGCTCGCCGGCTTGTGCACATGGTTCCGCCGGAAGACGATGTCGGAGGGAATCAGGCCCTGAATGGTCGGGTCGGAGCCGCCGAACATCACGTTCTCGCCCGCGCCGGCCAGATAGTTGTTCTCGATCAGGTAGGGACCGGTACCGTTGTAGGCGACGATGGCCTGGGAGTCGCTCCCCGCCGTGTGGCAGTCATCGAGATAGGAATCCACCACCGCGCTGGTGGCGGTGTTCATGATCAGGCACCGCGTCAGGTTCATCGTCGCGTGGCCGTGGATCCACAGCCGGTCCAGGACGATGTGATGGGGAAGCTGGGAGACGCTGGTGGCCCCGGTGTGGCTGAGCCGCACCAGCGTATTCAGGCTGGTGACCGAGGAGGGAGCGGTGATCTCGAGGCAGGCCAGCCGGTAGTATCCGGCGCCGTCCTTGGCTTCGACCGGCGAGAGATTGGAGCCGGGTGCCATCAGCCTGGCAAAACCGGCCGAGGTGGCGGGCGTCACCCGGGTCCCGATGGAGGGGCAGGCGCCCGCGCTCCGGATCACGATGTACTTGGTGCAGTTCTTGTTCGGGAGAATGAAGTTCCCGGTAAACACCGCCCCGGCCGCGAGCACGATTTCGTCCCCGCACGCGGCGCTGTTGATCGCGGTCTGCAGGTTGCCGCCCGACGCCACCGAGATCGTCTTGCCGGTGACGGCGGGATAGGTGACATCCACCAGCGCGCGGGGCGCCTGGGGCAGCGCGGCGCTTCCGCCGCCCTGCGGCACGGCCGTGCCGATGTTCACCGTGGCCGTCGCGGTGCGACCGGTTGCGGCATGGAGCGCGCTGATCTGGAAGGTCCCGGTCGCGCCGCCCGCGGTGTAGAGGCCGGTCGTGGAGATGGTCCCGCCGGTGGCGGTCCAGCTGACCGGGGGGGAGGTGGTCGACCCGTCGCTCCAGCCCCCCACCGCGCTCATCTGAACCGCCTCGCCCGGCGCCAGGCTCACCCCGCCGGGGCTGAGGCTGAGATCGATGAGGGTGAGGGTCACGGTGCCGACCGTCACCATGGCGGTATCGGCGGGGCCGCCACCCGCCTGGGTGGCGATCACCTTGTAGAGGCCCGGCGTGCTGGCCGCGACAAAGAGGCCGGCCGAGGAGATGGTCCCGCCCTCGGCGATGTAGGTGGCCGCCGGCGTCGCGGTGCCGCCGTCGCTCCAGACCCCGGTGACACTGAACTGCTTCGACCCGCCGGGCGCGACCTGCGTCGTCGAGGGCGTGAGGCTGAGCTGGGTGAGAGTCACCGGGGCCGCGGTGGGCGCGGTCACGCTGACCGATGCCGTATCGGCAGCGCCGCAGCTGCACGTGGCCACAATGAGGAAGGTGCCCGCGAGTCGACCCGCGGTGTAGAAACCGTTTTGAGTAATGGTGCCCCCGGCGGAGACCCACGAGATGTCGACTGGATGAACCTTCCCGTCGCTCCAACTCAGCGTTGCGCTGAACTGACGGGTTTGTTCGATCGACAGTATAGTGGTTGCCGGAGCGATCGTAAAGGCCGTGAGCTGACCTTCCTGCTCTGTTACCTGCACCACGGCGGTATCCGCCTTGGGGCTATTCTTATCTTTTGCAAAGATTTTCTGGGTGCCGGGAGCCGAGGGGGCCGTGTAGAGTCCGTTGGTGTTGATGGTGCCTGCGGTCGCGGACCAGGTCACCGAGGGGACGGTCGAGCTGCCGTCGCTCCAGCTTCCTACCACGGTGAACTGGGCGGTGGATCCCACCTTGAGGCTGGTGTCGGAGCGAATGGCCAGGGTGGTGAGGCTCGCCGCACTCGCTCCGACCTGGAAGTGGGCGGTGTCCCTGAACACCTGGCCGCTGCTGGTCGGGAGGGCGCCGATGATGGGGTAATTCCCCGCGACGGTGCCGGCGGTGTACGAGCCGCCGGCCGTGATGGTGCCGCCCTGGGCGGTCCATTGCACCGACGCCAGGGTCTCGGTACCATCGCTTCGCTCGGCGTACGCCTGGAGCTGCTGGGTCGCGCCCAGCGCCAGCACCGCGGTGAGCGGCGCAAGGCGAAGTCCCACGACACTCGTCATGATGGTTACGCTCGCCGTATCGGCCATTCCTCCCCCGGAGACGATCACCTGGAATTGGCCCGGGGTGCCACCAGCAGTATAGACGCCGGCGGAGGTAATGGAACCACCGGTCGCGCTATAGGTGAGCGGGGGCACGGTGTGGCTCCCGTCCGACCAGGTCGCGGTGGTGCCGAAGACCAGCACCTCGTTCCGCTCCAGCGCCATGCTCGGAGGATCGAGGTGGAGCTGGGTGAGCACCGCCGGGGAGACGACCCCCCCCGTCTCCCCCTCCACCGTGCTGTCCACCTTGGCCTTCACCTTGTATCCGCCCGGCGAGCCGTGGGCCTTGAACACGCCGTTCTGGTCGATCTCGCCGCCCTCGGCGGTCCAGGTCACCGAGCCCGGGGTGCTCCGGGTGCCGTTCTTCATCAACGCCACGGCGGTGAATTGCTGGCTGGTACCGGCCGGTAGCGAGGGCGCGTTCGGGGTCACGTCCAGCCGGGCGATGCCGCCCGACGTGCTGACCGTAATAAGGATGTCGTCCAACAGCCCGGCGCTGGCCAATGCCGAGGCCTGGATCCGAAATACGCCGAGGCTGGTCGCCCGGAACCACCCATCACTGCTCACCGTGGCGCCGTTGCCGGACCAGGTCACCGCCGCGGGCGTGCTGAGCCCGCTGGGGAGCCATCCCCGAGCCTGAAGCTTGATGCTGTCCCCCAGCGCGAGTTGGGGGTCATTGGGGTAAATGCTGAGACCGATATAGGTAGTGGTGGAGCCGGGCTGGTGGGGGTCGGGACCGAGATATTCGGAAGTAGTCCCCTCGCTGCAGGACGCGAGAAGAGCTCCCAAGAGGGCCGGAGTGGCGCCGATAAGAGCGAGCCGCTTGGCGAGCTTGTGAAGAAACGTCATTTCCGAGGATTCCGGTTGAAGGCTCTAATGTTCGGCTGAATCGCGCGAATTGCGTCGGAGCCTTAGGAGGCAGGAAATGGGCCTAATATTGAGACACTACTGGACCATAATGTGCCATTCTATCTCAATGTCAATATTGGAGTTACAAAAATGACCACTTCTTCACCTGTCGAAATAAATACACTTTCCGAGTGATGGATTCTGCAGCTTGGAAAAAATTTGCAAGAGGATTGGCACTTGTCGTACGGCTCAGAGATCTCGACCCAGGGTGAGCTCCGGGTTGAGCTGCACGACACCCTTGAAAGGCTGTCCCGGGGAAACCTCGAGGTGTGCCCAGGGTCCCTCGCCCACCAGGCGTTCGGTATCGGCGTCGATGATCCCGGTCTCCACCGACATGACTCCTTCGGGCACGTTGAACTGGAGATCGAAGCGGACCGCGAATGATCCTGGCGCAGTGAGGTGAAGCCCGTGGCGGTGGGTCGAGGTGGTGAAGATCACCTGGCCGGTATCCATCCGCCGGACCCGGACGATGAAGGCCAGCCGCCGGGGACCCGCCTGTTCGGGGTCGTACTGCCCCCGGAGGGTCAGGGCGCGCCGC
>DATCXX010000333.1:0-3617 GCA_036565615.1 Gemmatimonadales bacterium
GGAGGCGCCCGAGGTGGGGGTACCGTTCGCGGCCCGCGTCCGGCCGGTCCGGGCGCCGGTGTCCTAGGCCATGGCCGACTCGTCCGCCAAGAAGCCCCGCCGCTCGCGCAAGAAGGCGGAGCCGGAACCGCGGGGACTGACCGCCCGGCAGGCGGGGGGCGGAGTGCCGCCCGCGCCGATCATGCGGCTGATGGAATCGATCGAGGGCGACGGCGGCGCGGTCATCGGCGCCTATCGCGAGCCGCTGGGCGGGCTCTGGCAGGTCATGGCGACGCTCCCGATCGAGAAGGTGGAACCGACACCCTATCAGCGGGACCTCTCGGCGCCGCATGTGGCCCGGCTGGCGAGCGCGATGGAGAAGTTGGGCCGCTTCGTGGATCCGATCATCGTGGTCCG
Source organism: Gemmatimonadales bacterium (assembly GCA_036565615.1). GTDB lineage: Bacteria > Gemmatimonadota > Gemmatimonadetes > Gemmatimonadales > GWC2-71-9 > JABFSM01. The sequence continues at coordinate 397 of DATCXX010000333.1, forward strand.
CACCGACGACGCCCGGTACTGGACCCCCAACGGCCACCACCGGCTGGCCGCGCTCCGCTCGATGGGAGTGCGCTCGGTGGTGGCGCTGGTGGTGCCGGAGCCCGAGGTGGCCCACCGGATCCTGGTGCTCAACACCGAAAAGGCCCACAACGTCCGGGAGCGGGCCCTGGAAGTGATCCGGCTGGCGGAGGCGCTCACCGGTCTGGACGATCGCCCGGAGCGGGAGTACGCCACCGAATTCGAAGAGCCGGCGCTGCTGACGCTGGGGCTCTGCTACCAGGTGAACGGACGATTCTCCGGCGGGGCGTATCACCCGGTGCTCAAGCGAACCGAGACCTTCGGCTCGGCCAGGCTTTCCCGCGCGCTGGCGGACCGGCGGGACCGCGCCGCCCAGCTGCTCGAGCTCGACGCCGTGGTGGTCGAGGCGGTGAACCGGCTGAAGTCGCGCGGGCTGGAGAGCCCGTATCTCAAGGCCTTTGTCCTGGCGCGGATCAATCCGTTGCGTTTCAAGAAAGGTGCTGCGGATCCTGACGCGACCATCGCGCAGATGCTGGCGAGCGCCCGGAAGTTCGACCCGGAGAAGGTCAAGGCCGACCAGGTGGCCCGCACCGGCGGTGCCCCCGACGAAGGGTGATCGGGACGGCCTAGGAGGAGCAGCTCACCTCGATCTCCCGGGCGGCGGGAGTCGGCGGCTCGGCGTACCGCTCCCACCCGGGATGCTCGTCACACGGCGCCGCCAGCAGCCGGCGCAGGGCGTCGACCAACCCGAACTCGCCCCGCTGCGCCGCGGCGATGGCTTCCTGGGCCACCCAGTTCCGCAGCAGGTATTTCGGATTGACCCGGCTCATCCGCTCACTTCGCTCCGCGTCGTCGCTCTGTTCCGCACGCAAGCGGGCGCGATAGCGATCGAACCAGGCCTCACTGCCGGCCCGGTCCATGAACATTGCTGACAGGGTCCCGTTGACCGTTGACCGTTGACCGTTGACGCTGTTGAGTGCTCGAAAGAAGCGAGTGTAGTCCACCCTCCCGCCCTGCAGCAGGGCGAGCAGATCCCGGAGCAATTCCGCGTCTTCCTCACGCGCGGTCGCCAGTCCGAGCCTGGCCCGCATCCGCCCGGCGTACTCCGAGACGAAGGCGGGCCAGTAGGATTCCAGCGCTTCCTGCCAGGGAGCGGTGGCCTCGGCTCCCCCTTCGAGGGTCATCAGCGCCTCGCCCAGCCGGGCGCAATTCCAGATCCCCACCGACGGCTGCCGGTCGAAGGCGTACTGTCCCCCGGTGTCGGTGTGGTTGCAGATGAATCCGGCATCGTAGTCGTCGAGAAACCCGTATGGCCCGTAGTCCAGGGTGATGCCGAGGATGGACATGTTGTCGGTGTTCATCACCCCGTGGGCAAAGCCGGCGGCCATCCACCGGGCGATCAGCCGCGCGGTCCGCCGGCAGACCTCGCCGAAGAATTCGCTGTAACGCCGGTTGTCACCCTGAGCGGTGCGGAGGGGCAGATCTCTGAAGTGCCGCGCCATCACGTAATCGGCCAGCTCCCGCACCCGCTCGGCCGCTCCCCGCGCGGCGAAGTATTCGAAGGTGCCGAAGCGCACATGGCTCGGGGCCAGCCGGATGATGGCCGCGGCGGTTTCCAGCGATTCCCGCTGCACCGGCAGGTCGCTCGCCACGATGGAGAGCGCCCGGGTGGTGGGAATGTCCAGGGCGTGGAGCGCCTCGCAGGCCAGGTACTCCCGGACCGTGGAGCGGAGCACCGAGCGGCCGTCTCCGAAGCGGGACCACCGGGTCTGTCCGCCGCCCTTGAGGTGCAGATCCCACGACTCGCCCCGGCTGTTCTGCACCTCGCCCAGCAGGAAGGCCCGGCCGTCTCCCAGCTGGGGAACCCAGACGCCGAACTGATGTCCGGCGTAGGCCTGGGCAATCGGCGCCGCTCCCGGGAGGGGGAGACTTCCGGAGAGATAGCGGGCGGCATCCGGGTGCCCGGACTGCGCCGGGTCCAGATCGATCAATGCCGCGGCGTCGGGGTTGAACGCGACCAGCCGCGGATCGGGGAGCGGGGTCGGCTCCACCACCTGGTAGAAGTCGGGATGGAGCCGGGCGTACGAATTCTCGAACCCCAGCCCGGCCAAAGGTCGCATGGTGGAAAGATACCGGGACCGGCGGTACGTTCAGCCCATGTCCATTGCACGACAGACTCTGCTGCGCCTTTCCAAGAGCCGCTGGCTGGCCGAGCGGGTCATGACCCGTCCATTCGCCAGGAGAGCGGTGAAGCGATTCATGCCGGGCGAGGAGCTCGAGGATGCGCTGGCCGCCTCCGAGACCCTGGCAGCCGACCGGCTGGGCACGGTGCTGACCAAGCTGGGGGAGAACCTCACCGCCGAGTCCGAAGCCGACAAGGTGCGGGATCATTATCTCGAGGTCTTCGATCAGATCAGGGCCCGGGGGCTGGCCTCGCACGTGTCGGTCAAGCCCACCCAGCTGGGGCTGGACTTTTCCCAGAGCAAGTGTGTGGAGCACCTGGAGACGCTGGCCCGCGCGGCCGAGTCGCGGGGGATCTATTTCTGGCTCGACATGGAAGACTCGAGCTATGTGGACCGGACCCTCGCGCTCTATCGCAAGCTGCGGGGGAAACACGAGAAGGTCGGGCTTGCCCTTCAGGCCTATCTGCGGCGCACCCCCGAGGATCTCGCCGCCCTGCTCCCGATCCGCCCCACGGTGCGACTGGTGAAGGGGGCGTATGCCGAGCCGGCCCACGTCGCCTTTCCCGCCAAGCGCGATACCGATTTCGCCTATTACGAGCTGGCCTCGCAGCTGCTCCACGCGGCGGCCAAGGGGGCGGCCTTCCCGATCTTCGGCACCCACGACATGACACTGGTGAACCGGATCGTGGCCAAGGCAAGGGACGCGGGTGTCGCCGACGGGGGGTTCGAGATCCACATGCTCTACGGCATCCGAATGGGGGAACAGAAGGCCCTCGCCGCGACCGGTCAGACGGTGAAGACCCTGATCAGCTACGGCAGCTCCTGGTTCCCCTGGTACATGCGCCGGCTGGCGGAGCGGCCGGCCAATGTCTGGTTCGTCGCCAAGAGCATGATTCGGTGAGCAGGAGCGGGGAGCGGGAAGCGGGAAGCGGGGAGCGGGAGGGTTACGAAGACATGTGGCGCTTGATATGCTCGATTAGAAGCTCCTGGCAGCGCTTGCTCCGTCGGATGGCGGCCACC
>DATCXX010000339.1:0-6526 GCA_036565615.1 Gemmatimonadales bacterium
TTAGCCGATGTGGCGGATCTCGACCCGGTGCCGGCCCGGCGCCAGGTTGGTGAGCACGAAGCGGCCCTGGCTGGAGATTGGCAGATCCCGGCGCACCGAGTCCACCAGAAGGACCACCTGGATGAGGACTTCGTTGGTGCGTTCGTCGAAGATCCGCCCGATCACACCCGACGTTTCCGGCTGCGGCTGGGGTTTGGCCGAGGCGGGGGCGGCGAGCTGGAGCGCGGCGACCAGTCCGAGGGTCCAGGCTCCCGAAATACGAGGGGACATCGGTCCTCCTTTCGGGCGCCCGAGGGGCACCCGGCTACCTCAATGTCAATTCTAGGTGGTTTAATGAGCGGGCGAAAGTCGGGCCGGAGCGGCTCGGCTTGCGCAAACTCCCTTCACGACACAGGTTTGTGCCCTGAACGCGCCACCCCCGTACCAAAAATCCGTGTCCTAGGGACACATCCAGTGTTCGGCCTCGCGTGTCTGACTGACACAAAATGGAGTCCGGCTTGGTGGTAAGTACTTTCCAAAAAATGACTTATCAATCGCGATCGGGGGGCACGGTTCCTGCCTCCCCGTCGCATTCGGTCGTCTCACACGACGCAGGTGCGGTTCCCATCGTTTCATCTTCTACTCGAGGAACCTTATGAAGAGGAGTTCGGCGTCTACCATCCTCCGCAGGACGGGAGGGATCGCCGCCCTGCTCGCACTGGTTGCCGGGAAGGCAGCGGCGCAGGCCACCATCACCGGCAAGGTGACCGATACCGATGGGCAGCCGCTCGGCGGAGCTCAGGTGGTCATCCGCGAGCTTGCCTCGTTCGGCGCGAACACCGCCTCGAACGGGACCTACACCATCGAAGTGCCGGCCGACCGGGCCCGGGGCCAGTCCATGACGCTGGTGGCGCGCTATCTCGGCAAGTCACCGGCCACCCGCGCCATCACCCTCAACGCCGGCCGCCAGGAAATCGACTTCCGGCTTCGCGACGATCCTCTCCGGCTCGACGAGCTGGTGGTGACCGGGGTGAATGAGGCCACCTCCACCAAGAAGCTCCCCTTTGCGGTGGGCCGGGTGTCCGCCGATCAGCTACAGGAGACCCCCTCGATCTCCGCGCTGGGCGGCCTGGCCGGCAAGGTGGCGGGCGTCCGGGTGGTTCAGTCCTCCGGCGATCCGTCCGGAGCCCCGAGCATCCGGCTCCGCGGCGCCACCAGCATCGCGGGCTCCCAGGAGCCGCTGGTGATCATCGACGGCACCATCAGCCGGGCGTCGCTCGCCGACGTCTCCTCCGAGGACATCGAGCGGATCGAAGTCATCAAGGGCGCCGCGGCCAGCTCGCTGTACGGCTCCGACGCGGCCAACGGCGTGGTGCAGATCTTCACCAAGCGCGGCAAGAACCTGGCCGACGGGAAGCTCCTGGTCACCGTGCGCAACGAGGTGGGCGCGTCGTTCGTGACCAAGCGGATTCCCAACGCCAACGTGCACGCCTTCAAGGTCGCCGCCGACGGCAGCACCTTCCTCCGGACCGCCACCGGCAACCGGATCCCGGAAGCCGACGGGATCGCGGACAACCGCTACCCGGAGTACTTCGATCACCAGGACGAGGTGCTGCACCCCGGCCTGTTCTATACCAATTATCTGTCGATCGGACAGCGCCGCGGGGCGACCAACTTCAATGCCTCGTTCCAGAACACCCACACCGAGGGCGTGATCTTCGGGCTCAAGGGGTTCGGGCGGCAGAATTTCCGGCTCAACGTGGACCAGCAGCTCACTCCGCGGGTCGACCTCGAGCTGTCCACCTTCTACGGCCGGTCGGACAACAACAACACCGCGCAGGGGACCGGCGCGCCGTTCTTCGCGATCACCTTCGTCGAGCCCTATATCGACCTGTTCGCTAAGAACCCCGACGGGACGCCCTACCGGGCCTTCATTCCGGACCGGCTCTCCAACGCGTCCAATCCCCTGTACCGGCTGGCCAACGAGGAGCGCAACACCGAGCGCAGCCGGTTCACCGGCGGCGGGCGGGTGCGCTGGCGGATGCTGGACTGGCTCACCGCCGAAGCGAACTACAACTTCGACCAGGAGCGGGACGACTTCAGCCTCCTGGTGCCGTTCGGCTTCCTCAGCGCCACCGGCGCCCCCACCGATGGCAGCTTCCAGCGGGACGCCTTCACCGGCCGGACCTACAACGCCGGCGCCACGATCACCGCGTCCGGCAGCTGGAGCGGGATCAACAACACCACCAAGGTCAGCTACGTCTACGAAGACCAGACCAACAGCTTCGTCCGGGCCACCGCCGACCAGCTGATCGTGAAGCAGGTGCCCGAGCTGGCCGCGGCGGACCCGAGCTCCTTCAACGCCGCTTCCTCCAACCAGACGATCCGGAACCGGAACGCCTTCGCGATCACCACCTTCGACATCAAGGACAAGTACATCGTCGACGGCCTGATCCGGCGCGACGAGTCCTCGCTGTTCGGTCCCGAAGCGCGGCGGCAGTACTACTACCGGGTCTCCGGCGCCTGGCGGGCCAATGAAGACCTCCGGATCAGCGGCTTCGACGAGATCCGGCTCCGGGCCTCCTATGGCACCGCGGGTCTCCGCCCCGGCTTCGAGTATCAGTACGAGGCGCTCTCCACCGCCGGCGGCTCGTTCAGCAAGGCGATCCTGGGCAACAAGTTCCTCAAGCCGGCCCACTCGGCCGAGCTCGAGGTGGGCGGCAACATCGAGATGGGCGGCGGGCGGTTCACCGTCGAGTACACCTTCTCCCGCAAGGACACCCGGGACCAGATCCAGCTGGTGGACCTGCCCTCGGTGGTCGGCTTCACCAACCAGTGGCAGAACGTGGGCTCGCTCCGTTCCCAGACCCACGAGCTCGCGCTGGGCTATCAGGTCATCAACAACCGCGACATGGCGTGGGTGGTGAGCGTCACCGGCGATCGGACCCGGCAGACCATCACCGAGTACCCGCTGCCCGAGAAGCTCAACGTGTTCGGCCAGCAGCCGGCCACGTTCTTCCTGGGCGAAGGCGCCAAGCTGGGCGTCATGTACGGGAACAAGGCCGTCCGGACCATCAACGAGCTGTATGACGATCCGGCCAAGAAGGCGCTGTCCGGCCCGGGCCAGACCTGGGATCCCGCCAAGTTCATCGTGAACGAGGAAGGCTTCGTGGTCTCGGTCGCCTCCCACCAGTGCGGCGCCGACCTCAAGAAGCTGGGCACCAAGAATCCCGACGGGACCGGAGGGGTGGCCTGCCCGGCCGGGGAGCGCCCGATCAACTACGTCACCTGCAAGACCTTCGCGAGTGACGGCTCCTGCACCACCACGACCGACATCGTGGAGATCGGCGACGCCAATCCGGACTTCAACGCCAGCTTCAGCTCCACGTTCAACTTCAAGCGGTTCAGCATCAGCGGCCTGGTGGACTGGACCCAGGGCGGAAACATCTACAACGGCACCAGACAGTGGCCCTTCTTCGACAACCGCGATCGGGTGTACGACCAGAGCGGCAAGCCCGAGGCGGAGAAGAAGTCACAGTCGTACTACAACTACTTCTACAACGGCCTCAACGCCCAGGAGTTCTTCGTCGAGCCGGGCACTTACGTGAAGATCAAGGAGCTTTCGCTCAACTACACCCTGGTCCGCGATCAGCTCCGCAAGGTCGGCCTCGGCCGGCTGGAGAACGTGCGGCTGGGCCTGGTGGGCCGGAACCTGTTCACCTTCACCAAGTACTCAGGATACGATCCCGAAGTCTCGGGCATCGCCGGCGACCCGTACCAGTTCCGGATCGACTGGTTCTCGTATCCGCACTTCCGCACCTTCACCGGTGTGGTCGAGATCGCGTTCTGAGGCGCCGACCCGACTCTCATGAGGATATCGTTCATGCGTAAGCTGACACAGTGGTCCCGGCTCGCGGCGGTGCTCGCGGTGCTCGGCACGGCGGGGTGCAAGAGCCTCGAAGTGACGAACCCGAACGCGCCCGATGCCGAGCGCGCCTTCTCCGATCCCGGAGCGGTCGCCGGTCTGCTCACCGGGGCAATGCGGAACTGGGTGCAGGTCCGCGAAAGCTATGACGGCGCCCTGATTCTCAGCGCGATGGCGGATGCCTATACCGCCTCGTGGAACAACTTCAACCTCCGCTACTACACCTCTTATGGGGTGGAGTGCCCGGAGCGCTGCGGCTGGGACAACCGGCCCACGTCGAACTTCCGTTTCCAGATCGAGACCTTCTGGTACGGGTACTACGGCCTGCTCTCCTCGGCCAACGACGTGCTCACGGCCATCCGGGTGAACGACGTGCTCATCGGAAGCCAGGCCTCCACCGACCAGCTCGAGGCCATCGCGGTCATGCTGCAGGGGGTGGTCTTCTCCTCGATCGCGCTCAATTACGACCAGGGCTTCGTGGTCACCGAGGCGACCGATCTCTCCAACCCGCTGGCCCTGCCGCTGGAGGACCGGGCGGTGCTGCGGGACAGCGCGATCGCCAAGTTCGACCAGGCCGTGGCGCTGCTGACCGCCTCGCCGTTCGCCAGCTCTCCGGCCACCTGGCTGGGAGTGGTGAACGGCAGGAGCTACTCGAGCGCGCAGTGGATCAAGCTGATCCGCACCATGCAGGCGGAGGCCCTGGCCTACTTCCCCCGCACCGCGGCGGAGAACGCCCAGGTGAACTGGAACCAGGTGGCGACCTATGCCTCGGGCGGACTCAGCTCGGGCGCGGCCGTGGACTTCGAGTTCTACCAGGACTTCGTGACCATGTTCAGCGGTCTCAAGAACTGGAGCAACGACATTACCACCATGCGGGTGGACACCCGCCTGGCCCATATCATCACCGCCGGCCCCGATCCCTCCAAGGTTCACGCGGATCCGTGGCCCGGCGTTTCCAACCCGCAGCCCAACGCCTTCGACGCCCGCGTCGGAGACGGTTCCTGGGGTCCGGCGGACGACTTCCTGGGGAACGGCACCGTGGCCGAGACGGCCAACGCCGGGTCCGACTTCGCCTGGACGCCGCACAACAACATGATTCCGGCGCGGGGCCAGTTCCACCAGAGCAACCTGGGCCATATCCGGTATTCCTACGCCGCGTATCCCGGCTATGGCTTGCCGGAGCTAGACGGCACCGGGCAGATCCCGACCTACACCGCGACCATGAACGACCTGCTCTGGGCCGAGGGACTGATCCGGGGCAACGGGAGCACGGCACAGGCCGCGGCGCTGATCAACAACACCCGGGTGGGCCGGGGTCACCTGACGCCGCTCACCGGCGGCGAAGGCCAGGCCGCGCTGCTCGCGGCGCTGCAGTACGAGCAGGATATCGAGCTGCTCGGGATCGGGCCGTCACCGTTCTACAACCGCCGGCGGATCGACGGGTTGTGGCCGATGACCCCGCGGCACATGCCGATCCCCGCCAAGGAGCTCTCGGTGCTCAAACTCGAGCTCTATACGTTCGGCGGACCGGCCAACCCGGCGGGGCTCGCGCCGCCGGCCGGAGTCCCCAGCCAGTCGGTTCGAAGTGTCAGGGAAATCGGCGAGGCCATGCTGAAGGCGCAGGTCCGCGAAGCCAGACGGCATCAACGGAACTGAGCCGGACAGTACGGTATGACAGAACGGGCGCCCGAAAGGGCGCCCGTTCTGCTTCACCGCCGCGTGCTGAAGCGTGAGAGGTGAGAGGTGAGACGCGAGAAGGACCGGTTGCTCCGTCTTACCTCTCACCCCTCACCTCTCACCACTATTTCGCCGTCACCCACATCCGCACCGCCGTGAACAGGAGAAACACCGCGAAGCCGCGCTGGAGCACCGCCGGAGCCGCCTGCTGGGCGATCCGGGCCCCGAGCCAGGCCCCGGCGGTGAGACCCACGGCCAGCAGCAGCGCCGCCCGCAGGTCCATGTTGCCTCGGCGGTAGTACTCCAGTGCCCCGAGCGCACCCACCGGAAGCAGCATCGCCCCGAGCGACGTGCCGACCGCCGTGGGGAAGGGGAGCTTCATCAGACCGACCATTCCGATTACCATGATGACGCCTCCGCCGACACCGAAGAGGCCCGCGAGGACTCCGGCCAGCGTGCCGAGCGCCACGTAAAGAAAGGTCACGACGGTCTCCTGGGTGCGTGGGGGACGCCGGAACCTAACCATCCCTCGATTCCGGAACGACATGGCCCAGGCCCCGCAGCAATCCGGTGGAGCGCCACTCCGCTGGAGCTTCCTCGATATCCTCGCCGCGGCAACCGGCATCGGGGTGCTCGCGGGGCTGGCCGAGGTGCTGGTGCACCTGGTGCGCCGGCAGTCGGGGCGCACGCTGTTCATGGCCCCGGAGCACGTCTGGCAGCTTCCCCTCGCCGATGGCCTGGTCTTCCTGCTGTTCGGCCTGCTGTACGCCCTGGTTGCCCTGCTGATTCCCCGGCTCCGGGCGCCCCGCCTCGTTCTGGGCGGGTTCGGGTTCCTGGCCGCGCTCGCGGTGCTGCTGCTCTTCGAGCGCATCCACGTGGCGGTGGAGGTGCTGCTGGCGCTGGCGCTGGGCGTGGCGCTGGCCCGGGCGCTGGTTCCCCGGGAGA
>DATCXX010000358.1:0-4036 GCA_036565615.1 Gemmatimonadales bacterium
GAGCCGCTGGGCACCGTCAAGACCCGGGTGCGTCTCGCGATGCAGAAGCTGCGCGATTCCCTCCGCCCCTACTACGCCGAGCCCAGCGCATGAGCGACACCGACCAGGATCCGATGCGCGACCTGGCTCCGGGATATGCGCTGGGCGCGCTCACGCCGGAGGAGACCCGCGCCTTCGAAGCGGCGCTGGCGCGGCGGCCGGATCTCCAGCGCGAGGTGGCTGAGTACCGGGAGACCGGCGCCCTGCTGGCGGAACAGTCGGCCATCGCGCCCTCTCCCGGGCTCCGAGCGCGCCTCCTGGACCGGGTGCGGGCCGGTTCCCCGGACATCGCGCCGGCGGCGGTCCCGCTTCCGGGGCGGAAGCCGTTCGCACCGGTGGCAACGGCCATGGCACTGGTCGCCATGGTCCTGCTCAGTGTGGGGCTCACCCTCAAGGTGAGAGTGCTGGCGGATGCGCTGCGCTCCCGCGACAGCCTGATTGCGGAGGGAGCCCGGCGGCTCGAGGCGCGCGAAGCCACCCTGAATGCGATCCTCGAGCCCGAGGTCCAGCTCACCACCCTCACGGCGGTGGGGACGGACCCGGTCGTGCAGATCTTCTACAACAAAGCCAAACGCCAGGTCATCGTGCATGCCTTCCGTCTCGCCCCGGCAGCCCCGGGACGGGTATACCAGCTCTGGTTGATGCCCAAGTCGGGCAATCCGATCGCATCCCGGACCTTTAACACCGAATCGGATGGACATGCGCTGGTCGAGTCGGTGGACGTCCCGGAGGGGGAAATCATCGCGGGATTTGCGGTGAGTGTCGAACCAGAGGGCGGATCGCCCCAACCCACCTCGGCGCCCATTCTCTACGGCGCCATTCCGTCCCGGTGAAGGCCGCGCGCCTGTTTCTGCTGGGGATGGTGCTGGCGGCGCCGGCCCCGGCGCAGAGTCCCGAGGTGGTGGGGAGGGAACGGACCGAGTTCGCCGAGTGGCTGGCCACCTCCGCGGTATCCCCCTGGCGCGCCGTGGTGGTCCGGCCGATCGGTCCCGGACTCACCCTGGGGCCTGCGAGCGCGGACATTCCGCTGGTCGGGATAGCCGCGGGCCGGATCGGCGAACGCGGGGGCCGGATCGTGCTGAGCACCGGTGACCGCGAGATCGGCCTGTCGCGGGGACGGGTGCAGACGGTCGAGGGATGGCCGCTCGTCGTCAACGGGCCTCCGGGCCGAGCCACGCTCACGGTCTTCGGCCGGGGGCCGGTCCGGGGCAAATCGCTCTCGCATTACCCCTACGATCCCAAGCTGGTCTTCGTGGTCACGCTCCGTCCCGCCGCCAATGCCGGAACCCAGACCTTGCTGTCGCCGGACGGTGTCGAGGCCGTCGCGGGCAATGCCGGCACGGTGCAGGTGTCGCTGGGCGGACCGTCGCGCACCCTCCAGGTCAAGCGGCTCCCGGGAGCGACGGCCGACGAATCGGAGCTCGAGATCTATTTCCGGGACGGCACCGCCGGCAAAGGGAGTTATCCCGCCGGGCGCTTCGTGTCCCTGCTTCCCCGCCCCGATGGCAGCTACATTCTCGACTTCAACCGGGCCCGAAATCCGTTCTGCGCCTACAACACGGTCTATCCCTGTCCGGCGCCGTGGAGCGGCAACAACCTCCCCGACGCGGTGAAGGCGGGCGAGCGCTACGACGGTGGAGGACTCGAGGTGAAACTCCCATGAACCCGCTCCACGTTGCGCTGGGTCTTGCCGCCTCGCTGCTGGCCGCGGCCCCGCCACCGCAATCGCCGCTCGACGGGCGGTGGCGGGCGGTACTCGACCTGTCGGGGGGCGCGCTGCCCTTCGAGCTCGCGCTCTCGCGCGAGAACAACCGGCTGGTAGCCGCGATCTGCAACGGCCCCAAGTGCGCCGACCAGGCCGTCGTCACCCAGCGGGGGGACTCGGTGGTGTTCGACATCGCGGACTATGCGGCCACCATCGTCGCCCAGCGGAAGGGAGATTCGCTGAGCGGGACCTACCGCAACGTGGGCCGGAACGGGCCTCGCTCGATTCCCTTCCGCGCCAGCGCGGGCCGCTGGCCCCGAGCCGTTCCGCCTCCGGCGCTGCTGGGCTCCTGGGATGCCTGGTACCTCACCGACCAGCGGAGAAGCCCACGGGTGATTCAGCTCACCGCCGGGAGCGAAGGCCTCGAAGGCGCGGTGACCTCGAACACCGGCGACCTCGGCATGTTCTGGGGCGGCGGCACGGTGGACAGCTTCTCCATTGCGCGGTTCGACGGCGTGTCGGTGTATATCCTGGCCGGCCGGCTGACCGGCGATACACTGCGGGGGGTCTTCCACGCCGGACTCCGCACCCAGACCCGGTTCGTCGCGGTGCGCTCCACCGGCGCGCCCCACTTGACCGCACCCACCGAGCTCACCTCGGCCGACACGATCAACCCTTTCCGCTTCGCCTTTCGCGATCTCGAGGGTCGCCTGGTCTCTCAGGATGATCCCCGGCTCCGGGGCAAAGTGGTGCTGGTGGACATCTTCGGGAGCTGGTGCGTCACCTGCCACGAAGCCACCCCCGACCTGCTCGAGCTGTATCGCACCTACCGACCCCGCGGCTTTGAAATCCTGGGCCTGGGCTACGAGGTCACCGGAGACTCGGCCCAGGACAATCCCCAGATCCGGCGTTTCCGGGACAAGTTCGCGATCCCCTGGATCCTGCTGCACGCCGGCGCGAGCGTGGTGGAAGAGACCGCGGCAAGCCTGCCCCAGCTGCGCGGATTCACCGCGTATCCGACCACGCTGTTTCTGGGCAAGGACGGCAGGATCCGGGAGATCTATGCCGGCTTCCGGGGACCGGCCACCGGCGCGCAGCACGCGAAACAGCTGGAGGACTATCGGCGGATCATCGAGGCGCTACTCACTGAAGTTCCCTGAGCGTGATCAGTGGTCAGAGGACAGAGCTCAGGGGGTAACGACCCCTGACCCCTGACCCCTGACCCCTGGCCCCTCAGATCCACATCCAACCCCGCCTCCCGCAACACTTTACCCTTTCTCCCAACAAGTGTATTCTTCTCAGTTCCACCCACGAGGGAGATGTCTTGGCGGCACCGCTGGTCCGGCTCGATCGCTCGCTCCCCGTTCTCGAAGTGAACCGCCCCCTCGCGGTCCCTTCCTCTCCGGCGCGAAAGCCTTCCTGGATCAAGGTCAAAGCTCCGGGCGGGCCGAATTACATACGGCTCAAGAGCCTGATGCGGGAGCTCGACCTGCACACCGTCTGCGAAGAGGCCCGCTGTCCCAACATCGGTGAATGCTGGGAGCACCAGGCCGCCACGTTCATGATCCTGGGCGACGTCTGCACCCGGAACTGCGCCTATTGCGCGGTGGCGCACGGGACGCCGACCTCGTTCGACCCCACCGAGCCGGTCCGGCTGGCGGACGCGGTGGAGGTGATGGGACTCCAGCACGTGGTGATCACCTCGGTGGACCGGGACGATCTGCCCAACGGCGGGGCGGAGGCTTTTGCCGGCTGCGTCACCGAGATCCGCAAGCGCCTGCCCGAGACCACGGTCGAGGTTCTGATCCCCGATTTCAAGGGCTCCGAAGCCGCGCTGGCGATCGTGATGGCCTCGCGGCCCGCCATCCTGAATCACAATCTCGAAACCGTCGAGCGGCTCTACCGGCAGGCCCGGCCGGGGGGCCGCTACGACCGGGCGCTGGAGCTGCTGCGGCGGGCCCGCCGGATGGCGCCCGACGGACTCACTAAATCGGGGATCATCCTGGGTCTGGGCGAGGAGTGGGACGAGCTGCTGGTGGCGATGCGGGATCTGCGGAGCAGCGACGTCAACATCCTCACCCTGGGCCAATACCTCCGCCCCTCGGAAAGCCACCTCCCGGTGGCCCGATTCTACACGCCGGGTGAATTCGACGAGCTGGCCGGGATCGGCCGCGCCATGGGATTTGCCCACGTGCAGGCGAGCCCGCTCACCCGCTCTTCCTACCACGCCTGGGAGCAGGCCCGCTCGGCCCGGCCGCTGTCCCCGGCAACGGAGACCGCCTGATGGCCACC
>DATCXX010000369.1:0-2457 GCA_036565615.1 Gemmatimonadales bacterium
GCTCCCGCCCCCGCTGCGACGGCGCCTCAGCGCCCCGGCGCCCCCGCGGCCGCGGCCGGCGTCGAGCCCTGGGAGGGCGATACCGTCCAGCCCTGGTCGCGCATCCGGAAGCTCACGGCCGAGCACATGGTCCTGTCGCGCCGTGTGTCGCCCCACGTCAACACCGTCTTCGAGATCGACTACACCCGGGTGTCGCAGGTCCGCGCCAAGAAGAAGAAGGAATACGCGGACCGGGGCGTGAACCTGACCTATCTCGCGTTCATCGCGAAGGCCACGGCCGATGCCCTGCGCCGCCACCCGGGCGTGAACGCCGCGGTCTCGGGCGAGAGCACCATCCTCCGGCGCGACATCAATCTCGGCGTCGCGGTGGCGCTCGACTGGGGCCTGATCGTGCCGGTCATCCGGCACGCCGACGAGCTGAACCTGCTCGGCACCGCGCGGGCGATCAACGACCTGGGCGAGCGGGCCCGCGCCAAGAAGCTGTCTCCCGATGAAGTCCAGAAGGGAACGTTCACCATCACCAACCCCGGCGTCTTCGGGACCCTGGTCGGCCTGCCGATTCTCAATCAGCCCCAGGCCGCCATTCTCGCGGTGGGGGCGATCGTCAAGCGCCCCGCGGTGGTGACGGCGGCCGACGGCAGCGACAGCATCGCCATCCGGACGATGGGGACCCTGGCGATGTCCTTTGATCACCGGATCGTGGATGGTGCCGACGCCGACCGTTTCCTCGCCGATCTGCGCAGGACACTGGAAGAGTTTCCCGACGATGCGGGTTAGTCCACCCGGGGCTTCGGCCCGGACAGGAGGGTCATGGCGGGACGCACCATCGAGGTGAACGGCGAGCAGTGGGAGGTGTCTTCCACCGGCCGGATCACCCAGTACGGCAAGGATGAATTCGGGCTCCGCTTTACCCGCCGGGTTCCCGAGCCGGCGGTGGACCGGGTAGTCCGCTATTCACCCCGGCTCTCGAAGAACCGCGAGTCGGCGCTGGCCCAGCTGAGCGACGCCGATCTCGCCGGACTGCTCAAGGTGTCCCAGCCTGCGTGGACCACGCCGGACCTGGGGTATCTCCGCTGACCACCGCCGCGCCGATCGATCTGCACCTGCACTCGACCGCCTCCGACGGATTGCTTCCGCCGGCCGGCGTGGTTCAGCGGGCCGCGGCGCTCGGGCTGGCCGCCATCGCCCTCACCGATCACGACACCATCGCGGGGGTGGCCGAGGCGCAGGCCGAAGGGGCCCGGCTCGGGGTGCGGGTGGTGAGCGGCTGCGAGTTCTCCACCGCCGCGCCCTGGGGCGAGATGCATGTGCTGGGGTATTTCCTGCCGATCGACGATCCCAGGCTGGAGGTGTTCCTGGTGCGCTGCCGGGAAGACCGGGTGCGGCGAGGCCGGGAAATGGTGGAGGGTCTGCAGGCCTGGGGGGTGGACGTGTCGTTCGAGGACCTGGCCCTGGAAGCTTCCAACGCCGCCATCGGCCGGCCCCACCTGGCCCGGGTGCTGGTGAAGCTGGGCAAGGTCGCCAGCATCGACGACGCATTTCACCAGTGGCTGGGACGGGGCCGTCCGGCCTACGTCGAAAAGCGGCTGCCCACTTTCCGAGATGTCGCCGAGCTGGTGCATACCGTGGGCGGCATCGTATCGGCGGCCCACCTCAAGGAGCGGGGGACCCGCCCGATCCTCACCGCCTTCAAGGCCGAGGGCCTGGACGCGGTGGAGACCCGCCATCCCAGCCACAGCGACGAGGCCCGGGCCCGGATCACCGGGCTCGCGGCCGCGCTGGGATTGCTCCGCACCGGGGGGAGTGACTGGCACGGCGAAGCGGCCGGTGAAGGCTCCCACGCGCTGCTGGGCTCCCAGCAGGTGCCCGCGGAGTGGCTCGAGATCCTCGACGAATCCCAGCGAAAGCGGGGCGCTTTGGGATGAGCGGCGCGCCCGCCCCGCTGCGCGATGTGGCCATCATCGGGGGCGGGTGTTACGGCAGCTTCTACGCGGGCCAGCTGCTGACCGCGCGGCGGCGGGGCGGCCTCGCGGTGCGCCGCATCCTGGTGGTGGATCACGATCCCCGGTGCGCCGGCGCAGGCTTGGCGGGCAGCGAGCTGGTGGTTTCCGACTGGGCCGGGTTTCTCCGCGGCTTTCTCGACGCCGAACCGCCCGGGCCGGGCCAGCCCGACGACGCCGTGGTGCCGTCGCCGCTGATGCCCCACCTGATGGCCGGATGGCTGGCGGAAACCGCGGCCCGGCGGTGGTCCGATCGGCCGGTGGAGCTGGTTTCGCCGGATCAGCCGCTTGGCACGCCCTACGACACGCTGGGGCCCGACGGGACCCGGTACGTGTCGTTTGCCGACTGGATCTGCCCCACCCACTGCATCGAGCCGCTGGTGTGCCCGATGATCCGGGCCCCCCGGACCTGGGAAATGTCGGAGGCGCTCGCCGCCTATACGGCAGCACTGGCGCT
>DATCXX010000375.1:0-3943 GCA_036565615.1 Gemmatimonadales bacterium
ACCCCGCACCCCGCTTCCCGCTATCCGCTATCCGCCCATACCGTCTCCCCACGCCGGACCGTCCGCACGCAGGCGTTGGGTCGCAGGTGATAGAGCCACTGCTCGACCGAATCGGCATCGATGATCGCCAAGTCGGCCGCCTTCCCCGCCTCGAGAGAACCGACCTCCCGCTCCAATCCGATCGCCCGGGCCGCCACGATGGTGGCGCCCTTGAGCGCTTCGGCCGGGGTCATCCTCTGCAGGGTGCAGGCGAGGGTCATCGCCACCGGCAGGTGATAACTGGGCGCCGAGCCCGGGTTGAAATCGGTGGCCACGGCGACCGGGACCCCGGCGGCGAGGAGCCGGCGCGCCGGAAGCGGATCCACCCCGAGGTAGAGCGAGGCGAAGGGAAGACTCACGGCCACGACCCCGGTCCGGGCCATCTGCTCGATGCCCCGGCCGGAAATGCACTCCAGATGATCGGCCGAGGCGGCGCCGACTTCCGCGGCCAGCTCCGCCCCGCCCGACCCGGTGAGCTGATCGGCGTGCAGCTTGGGACGCAAGCCGTGGCGCTTTCCCGCTTCCAGAATCCGGCGGCCTTCCTCGAGCGAGAAAGCGGAGTCCTCGACGAAGACATCGCAGAACCGGGCCAGGCTCTCCCCGGCCGCGCGGGGGATGATCCGGTCGATCACCAGCTCGACGTACTCGGCCCGCCGGTCGCGAAACTCGGCCGGGACCACGTGGGCGGCCAGCAGCGTCGGCACCAGCCGGTGCCCGGCGAGGGCCAGCGCACGATAGACCCCGAGAATCCTGAGCTCGCTTTCGAGGGTGAGTCCGTAGCCGCTCTTGGCTTCCACGGTGGTGACGCCGAGCCGGGCCATCGCCGCCAGGTGGGAGCGGCAGCGCTCCAGCAGCTCGCCGGCGGAGGCGGCCCGGGTCTGCGCCACGGTGGAGGCGATCCCGCCCCCCGCGGCGGCGATCTCGAGATAGCTCGCCCCGCGGATTCGCCGCTCGAACTCGTCGGCCCACCAGCCGGCGAAGGCGAGATGGGTATGGCAGTCCACCAGCCCGGGGACCACCAGCCGGCCGCCCGCATCCTCGGCGGGCCAGCCCCGGAATTCGGCGGGCAGCTCGGCCTCAGGGCCGGCCCAGCGAATGATCCCATCGGCCCACGCCAGGGACGCGTCGGGCACCAGGTTGGCGTCGTTCTGCGGCCCCGCCGGGAGACAGCGGGCGAGAACCCCGATGTTGCCGAGAACTTTCATCGGAGTCCCGTGAGACGTGAGTCGTGAGACGTGAGACGGACGCGCCTGTCCCTCTCACATCTCACGTCTCACCTCTCACCATGGGCAGGTCCACCCCCCGCTCGCGCGCGGTCTGGATGGCCTCGTCGTATCCGGCGTCGGCATGGCGCATCACGCCGGTGCCGGGGTCGGCGGTCAGCACCCGCTGGAGCCTTCGCTCCCCGCTCTCGGTCCCGTCGGCCACGATCACCATCCCGGCGTGAATCGAGTATCCGATCCCCACCCCGCCGCCGTGATGGAGCGACACCCAGCTCGCCCCGCAGGCGGTGTTGAGCAGGGCATTGAGGAGGGGCCAGTCGGCGATCGCGTCACTGCCGTCCTTCATCCCTTCGGTCTCGCGATTGGGGGAGGCCACCGAGCCGGTGTCGAGGTGGTCCCGCCCGATCACGATCGGCGCCTTGACCTTGCCGGTCCGGACCAGCCGGTTGAACCGGGCTCCCAGCTCTGCTCGTTCGCCGTACTCGAGCCAGCAGATCCGGGCGGGGAGTCCCTGGAACCGGACCTTGTTCCGGGCGTGCCCGATCCAGCGGACCAGTCCCTCGTTGCCGGGGAACGCCGCCAGCACTTCCCGGTCGGTCACCGCGATGTCCGCCGGATCACCGGAGAGCGCGGCCCAGCGGAACGGCCCGGCGCCCCGGCAGAACAGCGGGCGGATGAAGGCGGGCACGAACCCTTCGAGCTCGAAGGCGCTGGGCATGCCCCGGTGGTCGGCCACCTGGCCCCGGATGTTGTTGCCGTAGTCGAAGGCCACCGCGCCGGCCCGCTTGAGGGCGAGCAGCGCCTCCACGTGGGTCACCATCGAATCCAGCACGGCGGTCTCGTAGCCGGCAGGGTCCCGCTCCCGAAACTCGGCCGCCTCCTCCACGGAGTACCCGGCCGGGATGTACCCCATCCGGAGGTCGTGGGCCGAGGTCTGATCGGTGACGACGTCGACCGGAATCCCCCGGCGCACCAGCTCGGGCACGACGGTCGCCACGTTGCCGAGGAGTCCGACCGACAGGGCCCGACGCTCGTTTCGGGCCGCGAGCAGGAGGTCGAGCGCCTCGTCGAGGTCCCGGGTAAGCCGGTCGCAATAGCCGGTGTCCACCCGCCGCCGGATCCGGGACTCATCCACCTCGATACCCAGGAAAGCGGCTCCGTTGAGGGTGGCGGCCAGGGGCTGGGCGCCACCCATGCCGCCCAGTCCCCCCGAAACCACCAGCCTCCCGGCGAGGGTCCCGTCGAAGTGCCGGCGGGCACACTCCGCAAAGGTCTCGTAGGTCCCCTGGAGGATGCCCTGGCTCCCGATATAGATCCAGGACCCGGCGGTCATCTGGCCGTACATGGTGAGCCCGAGCGCTTCCAGCCGGCGAAACTCCTCCCAGGTGGCCCAGCGGGGCACCAGGTGGGAATTGGCGATCAGCACCCGGGGCGCTTCGTTGTGGGTGCGGAAGACCCCGACCGGTTTCCCACTCTGGATCAGCAGGGTTTCGTCGTTCTCGAGCCGGCGCAGGGTCTCCACGATCTTGCGGAAGCAGTCCCAGTTCCGCGCCGCCTTGCCGGTGCCTCCGTACACCACCAGGTCCTCGGGATGCTCCGCCACCTCGGGGTCGAGGTTGTTCATCAGCATCCGGAGCGCCGCTTCCTGGTGCCAGCCCTTGCAGGAGAGCCGGGTACCGGTGGGCGCGCGAATCGCTGCGGGGGAAAGCACGGTCATGCCGGGGGCTCCGCGCGGAGGGGGACGTTTCAAAGATACCACGGGCTTGATAGGCGGACCCCGCCGCCGCATATTGTCCCGGACTCTCAACCCGGTCTGTTCGTGGTCCCCCCGTCAGGCTGTGTCAGCTGCACATGAATCGAGGCGTGCTCCACGTGTCGAAATCACACATTTCGGCCGGTTGAACAGGCCATTGCCCCAGAGAAACGCACGTTTCCGGGTCCCCCGTTGCGGCACAGTGCCTGCCTTCCCGGGAGGGAGCGGCAGACCGGGATGCCCGGCACCCCGCACGGATTCTCACCAAACTGAGGGATCGTTCACCATGACCATCGCGGCTCTTCGCAGTCTCGCACGCCGCCCCCTGCTCGGCCTCACTCTCCTGCTCGGATTGCCCGGCCTCGCGGCGGCGCAGGGCATCGTTTCCGGGCGGGTCACCGACCAGGCCAGCGGAAACCCGCTGATCGGGGCCCGGGTGATCATCGTGGGGACCAGCCTGACGGCGTCGTCCAATGCCGAAGGCCGCTACCGGATCACCGGCGTGCCGACCGGCACCTTCCAGGTGCGCGCCTCCCAGATCGGTTACGCCTCGAGCACCAAGCCCGCGACGGTGGCCGACCAGGGCGCGGTCACGGTGGACTTCGGCCTGGTCCTGACTCCCTACTCCCTCGATGAGGTGGTGGTCACCGCGACCGGAGAGCAGGCCAAGCGGGAGGTGGGTAACGCGGTCTCCACCGTGGACGCCACCCTGCTGGTCGCCAACGGGCCGGTCTCCAACATGAACGACCTGCTGGTCGGCAAGGCGCCCGGGGTGCAGGTGCTCCCGGGCAGCACCACCGGGACCGGGGGCCGGGTCCGGATCCGGGGCAACAGCTCGCTCTCGCTCTCCAACAACCCGATCTACGTGATCGACGGGGTCCGGATGGTGAGCGACGTGGGCTCGCAGAGCATCGGCATTGGCGGGAGC
>DATCXX010000385.1:0-5417 GCA_036565615.1 Gemmatimonadales bacterium
CCCACCGCCGCCATGGTCCGTCGCTGGCCTGCGAGGACGTCATCGTCGAAGCTGACGGACTGCATGCGCTGCAGGATCGACTCCGCGCTAGCAGATGTTTCACCCATGAGCTTCCGGCCATCGATATACACGTTGATCTTCGGGGGATATTCGTTGCAGCGGGCGAACGCCACCACGCTGCCGTAGGCCGCTCCGGGCGGATGAATCGAGGTCCGGATCCCCGCCTGTCCCTGGAGAATCTCGATGGTCCGGAAGGGGTTGCGCCGCTCGATATCCTCCCGGCTGATGAACTGGCCGAACCCGATCCGGCGGCGCCGGAAATAGTCGTCGTACTTGGCGGTCCCGGCGTACTTGGCGGGCTTGGCATACCTCGCCGTGACCTTGATCTCCGGCAGCTCAAAGACGCCCGGTTGCAGCAGCACGGTTCCGCTCCACTCCCGGTCGAGCACCAGCAGCTCGGCCCGGTAGCCCGGCCGCCGGACCTGCACCAGAATCTGCTTCGAGCGGGGGGCGAAGATCCTGAAGGTCCCGGCGGGTGAGGAGCGTGCGCTGGGGCCGCCACCCATGACCCGGATCTCCGCGCCCTCGATCGGGTGGCGGAGCGGATCGATGACCGTTCCCGCGATCATGATGCGACCGGTATCGGCTTGCGCGGCGAGGGAGGACGCGGAGCAGGCGAGCAGTAATGCAGTCAGTCGGATACCGGCACCACAGGCGGAGCGCATGGATCAGCCTCCTCCTTCAAGCTAGGGCATCCGGGCGGTTCCGTCTATCTCGAGAGTGTTAGAATGCGGGCCATGGACAATCTCTGCCATACTCTGGTCGGCGCGGCGCTGGCCGAGTGCGGTCTGGGGCGGCGGACCCGCTACGCGACCGCCGCGCTGGTGGTGGGGGCCAACCTCCCCGACCTCGATGCCCCCATGGCATTCACCGACTACGGGCTCGCCTTCCGGCGGGGGATCACCCACGGGCTGCCCGCCCTGATCCTGCTGCCGTTTCTTCTCACCGGCGCGTTGCTGCTCTGGTCCCGGCTCCGGGGCACCCGCACCAAGGTGGAGCCGCGCGCACTGCTTCTGCTGTCCTCGGCGGCGATCGTCACCCACCCGCTGCTCGACTGGATGAACAGTTACGGCATGCGCTGGCTGATGCCCTTCGACGGCACCTGGGTGTATGGCGACAGCCTCTTCATCATCGACCCCTGGCTCCTGATTCTGCTGGGCGCCGCCTGGGCCTCGGCCCGCCAGATCCGGCGCTATCGGGGCGAGGAGGGCGCCGGCGACGGAGCCCGCACCGCCCGGGTGCTGACCGGCGTCGCGCTGGTCTACGTGCTGGCGATGGTGGGACTGACCTCCTGGGGCAGGAAGATCGCGCTCCGGGATCTCGGGCTGCCGGAGCTCTCCCGCCGGCAGCTCATGGTGGCGCCCCCCTTTCTGGCCTCCTGGCGCCGGGAGGTGATCCTGGACACGGGATCCGGATACCGCTTCGGCGAGATCGTCTGGCGGCCCCGGCCCACCCTCCGCCTGCACGAAGCCGAGCTTCCCAAGCAGCTCGACGCCCTCCGGCTCGCGCCCCACAGCATCGCGCTGGAAAGCTTCCTCACCTGGACCCGGTTCCCCTTCGTGGAACGGACCCGGGAGGATGTGCGGGCGGACGACGCGCGCTACGCGGGGGCGGGACGAAGCAGCTTTGCGGCGGTTAAAATCAGTGAGAGGTGAGAGGTGAGAGGTCAGAGGTCAGAGGTGAGCGGGGTGCTTACCGCTTACTGCTCACCGCTCACCGTCGTTCTCGTGCTGGTCCCCAGCGAGACCACCACCCCCCCGGCCAGCAGCGCGAGAATGACTCCCAGAGAAGCCTGGGTACTCACGTGGATCCAGGCGCTCAATCCCATCTTGAGTCCGACGAACACCAGGATCGCCGCGACGGCGGGCTTGAGATACCTGAACCGGTCGATAGCTCCGGAGAGGACGAAGTAGAGCGCCCGCAGGCCCAGGATCGCGAACACGTTCGAGCTGTAGACGATGAAGGGGTCGCGGGTCACCGCGAAGATGGCCGGGATGCTGTCGATCGCGAACACCAGGTCGCTCCACTCCACCACCAGCACCACCAGAAAGAGGGGGGTGGCGAACCAGGCCCCGTGCATCCGGGTGAAGAACCGTTCGCCGTCGTACTCGGCGGTCATTCGCACGAAGCGGCGGGCCACCCGGACGATCGGGTTCCGCTCCCCTTCGATCGGCTCCAGACCCCCGCTCCTGAACATCCGGAGGCCGGTGAAGACCAGGATGGCCCCGAAGACCCAGGTGATCCAGTGGAACCGGGCCAGGAGCAGCGCGCCCAGCGCGATCATCACGCCGCGCATCACGATCGCGCCGAAGATGCCCCATTTGAGCACCCGGGGCTGCAGCGCCGCGGGGACCTTGAAATACTGGAAGATCAGCAGAAAGACGAACAGGTTGTCGACGCTGAGCGATAGCTCGATCAGATAGCCGGAGTAGAACTCCAGCGCCGTGGTGGAGCCTTCGCGCAGCCAGAGAAAGCCTCCGAACCCGAGCGCGAGCATGCCGAGGCCCGCGCTCCAGAGCCCGGCCTCCCGCATGCGGAGCACGTGGGAGTGCCGGTTGACCACTCCCAGGTCCAGGATGAGCAGGGCCACCACCAGCCCGGTGAAGCCAAGCCAGACGCTCAGGTCATGGGTGGGCACCCGTTCAGCCGCGCATCGCCATCAGGGCCGCGACCCGGGCCGCGGTGGGAGGGTGGGTACTGAACAGCGACAGCATGCCGCCGCCGTGCGCGGCGAGCGGATTGACCTGGGCCAGCGGCGCCGCGGCCGGCACGACGTTCATCGGAATCTGCTGCGCCAGCGCGTCGAGCCGCTGGAGTGCGCTGGCCAGGGGCTCGGGGCGCCCGAGAATCTCCGCCCCGACCCGGTCGGCCTCGAACTCCCGGCGCCGGGAGAGCGCAAACTGGATGATCATCGCGGCGATGGGCGCGAGGATCAGCAGGGCCAGCCCGAGCACCGGATGCCCGCCGTCGTCGTCGGAGGTGCTGAAGAACAGCAGCCGGGGAAGAAACCCGATGGCGCCGGCCAGGCCCGCGGCGATGGTGGACAGCAGCATGTCGCGGTTCTTGATGTGGGCCAGCTCGTGGGCAATGACCCCCTCGATCTCCCCGGCCGGCATGTGCTCCAGCAGACCGGAGGTCACCGCCACCACCGCTTTTTCCGGACTCCGCCCGGTGGCGAAGGCATTGGGCTGGGCGTGATCGGCGATCGCGACCACCGGCATCGGCAGCCCGGCCCGCTGGCGGAGCCGGTCCACCATCTCGTAGAGCTGGGGCGCCTCCTTGGCGGTGACCACCCGGGCCCGGTACATCTTCAGGACCATCTTGTCCGAGAAGAAGTACATCACGAAGTTGAGCGCGCCCCCGATCAGCAGCGCGGTCAGCATCCCCTGGGTGCCGCCAAACAGCTGGCCCAGGCCGAGGAACAGCGCCATCATCCCGGCGAGCAGAATGAAGGTCTTCGAGTCGGTGGTCATGTCACGGCTCTCCAGTCCAAAATGAAAAAGCGAGACCTCGTCCTCCCGCACGGTTGCGGGCGACGAAGGTCTCGCTCTGAAGCGGAGGCGAACCTCCGCAGCCCCGGGAACCGTGCCGGCCTCGGCCGACAGTCTTGACGATTCCGCGGTCCGCCGTCCGGCGGATGAGCTACTCCCCTTCTCTGCGCCTGAAAAATACCGGGCTCCGCCCCCCGGCGTCAATTGCGAGGGGTCTCCCGGTTCCCCGGGCCGGTGTTAGGTTCTGACTCCCCAGCCCGTCCCGTGTCGTCGAGGAGTGCGCATGCAGGAGCAGGATCGCGAACCGGTGGTGACGCTCTGCCTGCTTGCGGCACTGGTGGACGGGGAACGCTCTCCCGAAGAGACCGCGCAGTTCGAGCGGATCGTCGCCCAGCTGGGGGGGACGATGCCCGCTCCCGGCAAGGCCACGATTGTGGAAGCCGCCGGGAAGCTGACCTCGCCCGAAGCCCGGCGGATGGCCTACGAGATGGCGGTGTCGGTCGTGTATGCCGACGGGGAGGCCAATCCCCAGGAGCGGAAGTTTCTCACCACGCTGCGTGCCGCCCTCGAGCTGCCGGCCGACGAGGTGGATGGGCTCGACCAGGATGCGCTCTCGCTGGCCGAGGCGCCGCTGGCGCTCGCGGTGCCCGAGCCCGAACCGGCACGCCAGATCCCCAGGTCGCTGTACGCTTCGCAGGGCGGTATCCCGACCGCGGCGCCGGACGCCGCGCTGGACAGCCTGATCCGGAAGCAGGCCCTGCTCGCCGGGGCGCTCGAGCTCCTGCCCCAGAACATCGCGTCCCTGGTCGTCATTCCGGTGCAGATGCGGCTGGTCTACCGGATCGGCTCCGACTACGGCCATCGGCCCGATGCTGCCCAGGTGCGCGATCTCCTGGGAGCGATGGGGATCGGCGCCGCGGCCCAGGTGCTCGACGGGCTGAGCCGCCGGATCCTGGGGAAGCTGGGACGGGGACTGTTCGGCTCGGCGCTGGGCGGCGTGATGGGAGGAACCGCGGGCGCGGCCGCCGGCGCCGGGATCGCCTTCGTCACCACCTACGCGCTGGGTCATACCGCCCGGCAGTACTACCACCAGGGCCGGCAGCTCTCCCGGGGGGACCTGGCCACGCTCTACCGCCGGTTCCGCAAGGAAGCCGAGGCGATCCTTCCCGCGGCGCAGGAGCAGATCCACCAGCAGTCCCAGCACATGGATTTCCAGAAGCTGCTCGCCGCCATTCGGGGAGTGCCCGCGCCCAGCTGAGGGGCTACCAGGGTGGCTCCGCCACGTGGTGGGGATCGTTCAGCACGAGGGCGCTCGCCAGGGCGCCCTCCGGCGTTTCATGCTGCCCCTCCGGAATGATCAGCAGCGCGTTGGCCCGGACCATGGAGGTGAGGATGCCGGACCCCTGAGGGCCCGCGAGGCGCGCGATGAAGGGATCGCCCTGCTCCTGCACGATGGCTCTCAGAAAATGCTGGAGCCTGGGCCCGAGCCGGATCGGCTCCGCCAGCTGCACCGGCACCGCGCGACGAAAGGGAAGGGAATGCCCCATCATCTTCCGGATGGCGGGGCGGACGAAGAGCTCGAACGTCACCATCGTGCTGACCGGATTGCCCGGCAACCCGATCCAGGGCACGCCGCGCAGGATGCCGAATCCCACCGGGGCACCGGGGCGCATCCGGAGCTTCCAGAATCCCGGCTCGGCGCCGAGGCTCTCCATCACCGCCCGCAAATGATCGTGCTCTCCGACGCTGATCCCCGCCGTGGTCACCAGCAAATCGCACTCGGTGGCCCGGACCAGGTGGTCGCGAAGACTCTCCGGCGTGTCGCGCGCGAGGCCCAGATTGACAGGGACCCCGCCGGCCAGCCGG
>DATCXX010000008.1:0-6979 GCA_036565615.1 Gemmatimonadales bacterium
CGCCACGGGACCGGCCGCTTCGATCAGCCGCTTGAGCACCCCGTCCACAGCGTTTCCCCGGATCCACCGCAGCACCACCACCATGTCGTAATCGGGCAGGACGCACACCGCATTGGTCCCGTTGCCGAGGTGACAAAACGTGCTCTCCGGCGCGCTGGGCCACTGGCGCCGCCCGGTATTGAGGAAATAGTTCATGAAGCCGTAGGTCGGCTGGGGCCCGGTGGGCGTGAGCGCCTGCGCCATCCACGCCTCCGAGAGAATCCGCCGGTCGCCCCACCGGCCCCGGTTGAGCGTCAGCAGCCCGAACCGGGCCTGATCCCGGGCGCTGATCCACATCCCGCCGCCCCAGTGCGCCCCGCCGCCCACCGAGAGCATGGGCCGGCCTTCGATCTCCACCGTCGAGTTCCGGTATCCGTGCCACTCCCAGGTGCTGCTGGCGCCGATCGGGTCCATCACGAATTCCCGGAGCACCTCGGGCAGCGGCCGCTTCCAGATCCGGAGCAGCGCGAGTCCGAGGGTGTTCACCCGCACGTCGTTGTACTTGTACGAGGTGCCGGGCTCGTTGCGCACCCGCTTCCTGTATTCCTCGATCGGGGTGTTCGCCGGGGGCCGGTCCGACCAGTCGGGCTTGTCCCAGAGGGTGCCCTCCCAATCGCTGGTCTGCCGGAGCAGATGGTCCCAGGTGATCTTCGCGTTATGGGGGGAATCGAACTCCCCGGTTTTCACCAGGTCTTTCACCTTGGCGTGCAGGTCGGGAATGAGCTTCCGGTCCCAGGCCAGCCCGGCGGTGCTGGAGAGAAAGCTCTTGGTGACGCTGTAGGTCAGGTCTACCCGCTCCGGCTCGCCCCACTCCGCGACGAGGTAGCCGTGGCGGACGATAATCCCGGTCATGTCGCCCCGCGGCTTGAAGGGCCCCAGCGGCTCCGGCAGCGGCTCCCGGCCGAATGCGCTTTCCCAGTGCGCCTTCTCCAGGTCGCGGGTCGTGCCGCTCTCCGACGCCTTGGCGAAGGCGATCGCGGAGTCCACCAAGGCCGGGTTCAATCCGGCCTCGGCGGGCTGACGTCGCGCCCAGTCGCCCCGGGGGGGGAAATACGACGCCTGCCGAACCCCGACCGGGGCGACAGCTTCGGCGAGCAGCGCCAGGGACCGGCGCAGGTCCTGACTGCCCACCCGCGCCCCGGGGAAGTGCCCCATCCGCACCACCACGAGGTCGAGCGACGGAACCACGTAGGTCTCCTGACCGCCGGCTCCCCGGAAGGCGAAGGCGTCGCGGGGCAACGGCCAGACTCCGCGCGCGTTCACCCAGACCATTCCCCCGTAGCTCGAGTCGGCCCACGCCGGGGCCGGGGTGGACACCAGTCGCGTCCACCCTTCAGGCAGCAGCCGCTCGCCGTTCCAGACTCCGTCGTTCAGGTAGAGCATCCCGAGCCGGGCCCAATTGCGCGGGGTGCCGTAGTCGTAGCCCGAGAGGAGGAAGTTCCCATAGGGATCGGTCTCCAGGACCTGCCGGCGGATCCCGATCTTGTCGAAGAGAGCACGCTGGGGCCAGCTGAGGTACTCCTCGCCCCGTTTCCGGACCGCGTCCCGGATCAGGAGCCCCAGGGTCATCACATCCACGTTGCGGTAGCGCCCGAAGCTGTTCGGGGCGAACTGCGGCTCCCGGGTTACGGCGAACTGGAACGCGTCGATCGCGCCGGTATAGATGAGGTCGTGGTCGTGATACCCGGGGAGATCTTCGGGACTGCCCCGGCTGAACCGGAGCCCGCTCGACATCCGGAGCAGATCGATCACCCGGATCGTTGCCCGCGGGTCGCCGGGCGTCTTCCGCCACTCCGGCACCGGAGCCGGGTCTTCCAGCCGGAAGGCGCCCTGATGGACCAGCATCCCGATCAGGGTGCCGGTGATGCTCTTGCCCATCGACCAGCTTTCCAGCTGCATCTGGGGGTGCGCGCCGTTGGCGTACCGCTCCGCGACGATGCGGCCGTGATGCACTACCACGAATCCGGCCGTGAGTCCGGAAGGGTGTGCGAAAGCCGAATCGGTCGCCTGGCGAAGCTTCGCGGTGTCGAGGCCGGGAGGGGGCGGCGCGGCGGGAAGCAGATCACCCATCGGCCAGGGCGTGGACGCGGCGTCGGGCAGGCGCGAGACCACTGGGACCGGAGTGAAGAACACACCGTCCCGGCCGGGCTGATGGATCACGCACCCCTGGTCGCCGTAGAGCTTCGCTTCCCGGGTGATGCGGCCGGCCAACGTGAGCCGCACCAGCTTCCGCCGCCGGTCGACCTGGATCCTGGTGAGCGAGTCCAGCTTTTCCCCCAGGAAGTAGTCCGCCACATGGGCCCGCGCCTCGGCCGAATCGCGTCCCGAGACGAACAGCGCCGAGCAGAGGACCTTGGCAGTGCCGGCGACCTTCCAGCTGTCGGGGTCATCGGGCGGCATGCCGGGCTGGGCCCGAAGCGGGGGCGGCGCTGCCCAGAAGACCAAGGCCGCCAGGGCAACACCGGCTGCGGCTGGAATCGGCTTCATGGGGCTCACTCGGTCATGTCCGGGGGGGTCTCGCCGAGAGCCGTCGCCAGATCGATCTGGTGTTCCTGCTCCGCTTTGAGAATCTCCCGGATGTGCTCCGACATGGCGTACTCCCCGAGGGCCTCGCACTGCCGCACCCGGGTCCGATAGTTCCGGATCGTCTCGGTTTCGTTCTCCAGGTCGAAGCGGAGCAGGGCTTTCGGATCATTCGACATCCTGACCGGCTTCGGCACGACCGTCGGAGTGCCGCCGAGATAATCGATCTGCTTGGCAATGGTGAGCGCGTGTTGCAGCTCCTCCCTGGCGTGGACCTCCAGCTCCTTGCCGATCGCGATGAAGGAGGCCCCCTTGAGCACCTGGGAGTACACGACGTAGGCTATGATGGCCTGATACTCCCGAGCCAGGTCCTCGTTCAACAGGCCAATGAGCGCCTTCCGGTCAATGGCGGTGGTGTCGGATGTGGTATTACCCGGGGCCGAGCGTTTCGAGGGCACAAAGCCTCCTCAGATGACAGGATGCGGGAAACTTTCAATGAGGCCCGACGACGCGATCCTACTCATGGGGCACCCGCCGGGCGATGGCGATCCGCTTGGGCCCGCTCCCCAGCTCGAATTGCATGTTGCTGAGCACCTTGCGCGACTGCACGTCGATCGCGGCCACGGCGTCGGAAAACCAGAGGCTGACGAACAGCACCCTGCCGTCGGGCCGCATCGCAAACCAGTGGGGGAAGTGGCCGGTGCGGATCTGGGCGACTTCCTTCATGTCGGAGAGCCGGATCACCCGGATGAGATCGTTGATGTCGTCACAGAGCCAGAGCTCCCGCCCGCCGTTGACGATCTGGAGCGCGTGGGTCCAGGTATCGCGGTAGGGCTGGGGCACTCCCTCGGGGAGGGTGCCCAGCTCGATCCGCCGGGTCACCCGGCGGGCCGCGGGGTCCACGACCACGAAGCCGAGCAGCTTGGAGAGCGCGGCGTAAATGGTCTTGCCGTCTTCGGAGGGCTCCAGGGGACGCACGCCGGCGGATGTGGGGATGACGTGCAGGACGCTCTGAGTCGCCGGATCGATGACCACGATCCCGGTGCCGAACTGGGCCCCGACGTAAATGCGGCTGCCGTCGCCGGAGGTGTAGGCGTCGTGCGGGCCCGCGGGAGACGGGAGCAGCTTGACCAGCCGGAGCGGATCGAGCTGGACCACCGCGATCCTGCTGTCGCCGCGCAGCGGGACGTAGGCGAAGCGGCCGTCCCGCGTGAGCGTCATCTGGTTCGGGTCGTTGCCGATCGGGATCTGTCCGGTGATCCGGCCGGAGCGGGCGTCGATCACCTGGAAGTTTCCGGTCTTGTCGCTGGCGAGATAGACGGTGGACCCGTCCGCCGAAATCGCGAGCCCGTGGGGCTTGGGGTCGACCCTGATGCGGCGGAGCTCGCGGTAGCTGTAGGGATCGACCTCGACCAGCTGGTCGGAGTCACCCAGGGTAACCCAGAGGGAGATGTCGCGGGTCTGGGCGGGAAGACCGGTGGCGGCCAGCAGGCCCGCCAGGATCGGCAGCAGTTTCATTCCGGGAGAGTACGCCCGCGAGCGGGCGCTCCGCAATCCGGGGGAGGATACCTGCTGCCGTGCATGCCGCCGCGCCCCGCCACGTCGCCCATGCTGTGAACCCAGACGTCCTCGTCATCGGCGCCGGAGTCGCCGGCCTCGCCGCCGCGCGGGACCTCTCCCAGGCCGGCCGCACCGTCGCCCTGCTGGAGGCCCGAAGCCGGATCGGCGGGCGGGTGTACACCCTCCACGATCCGGCCTGGGGGCTTCCGGTCGAGCTGGGCGCCGAGTTCCTGCACGGTGCGGCCGACGACACCATGCGGGTGGCGCGGGCCGCCCGGCTGGTGGTGGACCGGCTGCCCGACCAGCACTACTACGCCCGCAACGGCACGCTCGCCACCAACCGCGACTTCTGGAGCACCGTGTCGCGGGTCGGCAAGGACATTTCCCGCAAGCTGGCCCGCTCCAAGGCGGGCGATTTCTCCGTGGCGGACTACCTGGAGCGGGCGGAGCTGGCTTCCGACGTCCGGCAGCTGCTGATCGGCTTCGTCGAGGGGTATCATGCCGCCCACCTGGAGCGGATCAGCGCCCGGGTATTGGTGGAGGGCGACGGGGAGACCGGGGAGGGAGAGCCCGGCGGCGGCAACCGGCAGGCCCGGATCCCGGGCGGCTATGACGCGATACCCCGCTGGATGCTCGACGGCCTCGATCCCGAGCGGGTTCAGCTCCGGCTCAACACCGTGGTGACGGAGCTGATCTGGAAGCGCGGCGAGATCCGGGCCCGGTGCGTCAATTCAACCGGTGCGGCACTGGATGAGGTGCGGGCCCGGATGGCGGTCATCACGGTGCCCCACGCCATTCTCAAAGCCGGGGCACTCCACTTCTCGCCCGCGGTGCCGGCGGTGGAACGGGCAGTGGCCCGGCTCGAAGTGGGGCAGATTTTCAAGATCGTGCTGCGATTCCGGGAGAGCTTCTGGGAGGAGGACGGCTTCATCCGGGAGCGACTGAGCGAACGGCGCGCGGAGCCGGCCGAGCTCAACTTCGTGCACGGAGAGCAGACCGCCGTCCCGACCTGGTGGACAACGCTGCCATCCCACCTCCCACGCTTGACCGGCTGGGCCGGCGGGCCGCGGGCCGAGCGGTTGCTCGATCAGGATGAGGGAGCGCAGCTCAGCCAGAGCCTCGACGCGCTGGGGCAGATCCTCCGGGTGCCGAGGCGGCTGCTCGACCAGCAGCTCGAAGCCTGGGCTATGCATGACTGGCGGGGGGATCCGTGGAGCCTCGGCGCCTACACCTATCCCGCGGTGGGAGGCCAAAGCGCCTCGCGAGCGCTGGCGCGGCCGGTCAGCGACACGCTCTTTCTGGCGGGCGAAGCCACGGTCGGCGACGAGGTCGGGACGGTGTCCGGCGCGATCCGGAGCGGACGCCGCGCCGCCAAAGCGGTGCTGGCCCGATTCTCGAAGCCCCGGCGCTGAGCGCTCACTTCTTCAGCAATGCATTCCGGTCCAGGAAGCCGATCACCGCGGCGTTGAACCGCTGGGGCTGCTCCATCATCAGGAAGTGGCCGACTCCTTCCCAGATCTCGATCTCGAGTTTGGGCGCCACGCTGCGATTGCGGGCCTCGATGTCGGGGGGATGGGTGGGCGACTTGGCCAGGATGGCGAACGCCGGCACGGTGACCGGATCCGGTTTCCAGATCGCCTCGTCGGCCATACCCTCCATCGCGCTCACCACCACCTGCTGTGGAGTATTCTGGAACGACGCGGTGATCCGCGCCTTCAGCTCCTCCGAAAGCCCCGGCCCCGCCATCGCGGCCAGCATGCCGGCGCCGGCCTCCCGGTAGTTCGGCGTCCGGAACGGCGCGATGAAGCTCTCCATCAGCTTCCGGTCGCCGAAGGGAACCAGCGGTCCATCCACCAGCACCAGACCCAGCGTCTTCTTCGGATACTTGCGGTAAAACTGCCGGGCGACCGGAGTCCCCATGCTGTGACCCACCAGGACCGCCCGCTCCACCCCCTCCGCCTTGAGCACGGCCTCGACCGCGTCCGCAAAGAATTCCATGGTGTAGCTGGTGTCCGGCTTGTCGCTCAGGCCGTGGCCGGGGAGATCGAGCGCGATGACCCTGGTGCGGGCGGCGAACTCGGGGATCTGGTCCCGCCAGTTGTCCAGGTTGCAGGTCCAGCCGTGAATCAGCACCAGCGCCTCGGAACCCTTCCCACGGCTCTGGTAGTGAATCCGGGTCTTGCCCAGCGAAGCGTAGCGGGACTGCCCGTCCCCGGTCTGCGGCGCCTGGAGCAGGGCGCCGAGGGCGGCAGCGAGAACCAGTGCGTAAGCCATGATGCTGTCCTCTTCGGGATCTAGCGGAGGGGACGCCCGGCCGATTACAATGGCACACGGGAGGCCGCCATGCGGACATTACTTGCTTCTCTCCTCCTGCTGGTGCCGGCTCCCCTGCCGGCGCAGGAACCGGTCGGCACGGTCCGCTTCGCGACCTCCTGCCGCCCCGCCGCCCAACCGACGTTCAGTCGTGCCGTGGCCCTGCTGCACTCCTTCGCGTTCTCCACGGCCGCCGATGAGTTTCAGGCGGTCCTCAAGGCCGATCCCGACTGCGCCATGGCCTGGTGGGGCCTCGCGCTGGTTGCCTGGGGCAATCCCTTCGCCGCGGGGGTGAAGCCGCCGGCCCAGATTGCGCGAGGTCTCGAGGCCGTGAAGCGGGCCCGCACCACGGGCACACCGACGCCGCGGGAGTCCCGCTACGTCGAAGCAGTCGCCCGCTTGTACGAGCATGCCGACTCGCTGGATCAGCGCGCCCGCGTGGCGGCGTATCGGGATGCGATGACCGCGCTGGTGGCCCGGGAGCCGGCCGATACGGAGGCCGTGATCTTCCACGCCCTGGCGCTTGCCATCGCCGCCGATCCGG
>DATCXX010000023.1:0-6990 GCA_036565615.1 Gemmatimonadales bacterium
CAGCCGCTACCTGAGCGGCGACGCGCAAGGAGCCCTGGCAGCGTGGAACGAGCTGGGCCGGCCGACTGTCGACCTCCTCCGGGTGGAGGGGAGCCGGAAGATCCGCTACCGCGAGATCGCTGATGCAGCATCGCTGGCCCCCGGGACGCTGTTGACTCCCTCCCGCCTGGCGCTCTCGCAGCGCCGAGTGTCCAGTGTGCCGGCGCTTCGACGCGGGATCGTGGAGTATCAGCCTGTCCCCGGAGGGATCGCGGAAGTTCGAGTGGCGATCGTGGAACGTCCCGTTGCGGACCCGCCTTGGCGACTGCTCGTCGCCGGCGCGATCGGCGCAGTCGCTCAGCGCGAAATTGGGGTCGAGGTGGCGTCGCCGACCGGCGCCGGAGAGCTCTGGGCCGGGAGCTGGCGCTGGGCATCCATCCGGCCTCGAGCCGCGCTGCGGGTGGACCTGCCTGGACATCTCCTGTTTCCCGGGGTGATCGGGATCGAAGCCACCTGGGAGCAGTTCAGCACCAGCGGCCTCGACGAAACCCGCCGGACCGGCTTCGTCGGTTTCGATGGCTGGCTCACGGCGGGAATCCGTCCTTCAGGCGGTCTTCGGGTCGAGCGGTGGTCCGGACAGCGAGACTACCTGGCGGTGTCGTTGGGCGCCGAGTTCCGGGCCCTGGGAGACCGGCTCGCGCTCACCGCCACGGCCGAGCGCGCGCTGGCGATCTCGGCACACCAGTCGTTTACCCGGGGAAGCGCCCGGGCGACCTGGGCCACCGGGACCGGGCTTCGCCGCGCGGCCTGGTCCACCCGGGTGGGAATCGACTGGACCAGCCGGAGCGCCCCCAGCGGAGCCTGGCCGGTGGCGGGCGGCGGGGTTTCCTGGGCTGTCCCGCTTCGGGCCCACTCGCTCGCGAGCGGAAGCGTGGTCGCCGGGCGAGGGATCTTCCATGCGGGGCTCGCCGGAGACCACCCGATCGCGCAGATCGGACCGCTGGCGGTCGCCGCCGGAGCGTTCCTCGACGCTGCCCGGCTCGTCGCACCCACAGTGGACCGAGGATCCAACAGCTGGCTTGTCGACGGAGGAGCGGGCCTTCGGATCGGCATCGCCGATGGCCGGTCGGGAGTGATCCGGCTCGACCTGGCCAAGGGTCTGACCGAAGGTCGCGGTTCGGCGTTCACGATCGGCATTCACCAGCGGTGGCCCAGCTTCGATCGCGATCCCTGACCAGCTAGGTACGCGCGCCTCGGCGAATGACCCGGAGGATCAGCAGGCAGACCACCGCACCGATGAACGCCACGAAGATGGTGCCGCCGAGGCCGCTGAACGGAACCCTGATGTTGAGCGCGCCGAAGAGCCAGCTGCCCAGAAACGCACCAACAATACCGACGACGATGTCGCCCAGCAGTCCCATGCCGGCGCCCTTGACCACCAGGCCGGCCAGCAGCCCGGCGATCAGGCCTACAACGATCAAAGTGAGGAGATCCATGAACTTGCCCCCAGGAAGTGGTCCTGGTGGAGTGTAGGATATCGGAGCAATTCCACCATCCATCGCAGGATGGAGCGAAGGAACTAGTACGAACGACCGATGGTGCCTGAGCGCGGCCGGCTCAATACTTGTGGAGCGCAATCATGCATACCCCACGGGAACCATTCATTCGGAATCCGGTCCAGAGCGAAAGCGCCCTGGATCGGCTTCTGCAGGCTGACTGGGCTGCGACCCCGCTTGGCCCAGCCGAATCCTGGTCTCCGGCGCTTCAGGCCGTCACCCGCCTCGTGCTCGCCAACCGCTTTCCCATGCTGCTCTGGTGGGGACCGGCGTACACCCAACTGTACAACGACGCCTACCGCCCCATTCTCGCCACCAAGCATCCCGAGGCCCAGGGACAGCCGGCCCGGGAATGCTGGGCCGACATCTGGCATGTGATCGGACCGCTGATCGAGATTCCGATGCACGGCGGCCCGGCCACGTGGGTGGAGGACCTCCAGCTCGAAATCAACCGGGACGGGTACGTCGAGGAAACTCATTTCACCGTCGCCTACAGTCCGGTACCCGATCCGGCGGTGCCGAGCGGGATCGGTGGGGTGCTCGCCACCGTCCACGAGATATCCGACAAGGTCATTGCCGAACGGCGCATCGAAGCCCTTCGCGATCTGGCTCGTGCGCCGATCGCGGAGACCGCGCAGGAAGCCTGTGCCATTGCCGGACGGATCCTGGCCGGGCACGCCAAGGATATCCCGTTCGCGCTGCTCTACCTGCTGGATTCCAGCGGGAAGCGGGCCTGTCTGGCCGGTTCCGCGGGAGTAGAGCCCGGGGCCGAGATCGCCCCGCCGGTCATCGAGCTGGACCACCCGGAACCCGGCTGGCCTCTAGGCTCGGCGATCGGTAGCGAGTCGTGGCCGATCGTGGAGCGGCTCCCGGAACGTTTTCCAGCGGTGCCGGGCGGCCCCTGGAGCGACTCCCCCAATACCGCGGTGGTGGTCCCGATCCAGTCCGAGAAGCAGGAGCGGCCGTTGGGCTGGGTCATTGGCGGTGTGAGCGCGCGGCGCCGGCTCGACGAGGGCTACCGCGGGTTTTTCGAGCTGATCGCCGCGCAACTGGCGACCGCCATCGGCAACGCCAAGGCCCGGGAAGAAGCGCAGCACCGCGCCGACGTCCTGGCGGCGATCGACCGGGCCAAGACGCTTTTCTTCAGCAACGTGAGCCACGAGTTCCGCACCCCGCTCACCCTCATGCTCGGCCCCCTCGAGGACGCGCTGGGGTCGCCCGGGCGGAGATTGACCGACCAGAACCTGGAGGCGACTCACCGGAATGCGCTCCGGCTGCTCCGGCTGGTCAACGCCCTGCTCGACTTTTCCCGGATCGAATCAGGACTGCTCGAAGCCTGGTATGAGCCGGTCGATCTTGCCCTCCTGACGACCGAACTGGCGGGTGCCTTCCGGCCCGCCATCGAGCGGGCGGGGCTTCGCTACCAGGTGGAATGCGGACCCCTGGACGAGCCGGTGTACGTCGACCGGGACAAATGGGAAAAGGTCGTTCTCAATCTCCTGTCCAATGCCTTCAAGTTCACGCTCAATGGCAGCATCCGGCTCAGCCTCCGGCAGGCCGGCGGTGGCTTCGAGCTCACGGTGAGTGACACGGGAACCGGCATCGCGACCCACGAGCTTCCCCGGCTGTTCGAACGCTTCCACCGGATCGAAGGCGCCGAGGCGCGGAGCTACGAAGGGTCCGGCATCGGCCTGGCGCTGGTCCGAGAGCTGGTTCGCATGCATGGCGCAGAGATCCAGGTGGACAGCACCCTCGGCAAAGGCACCAGCATCACGATCACCCTCCGGCGCGGCAAGGGTCACCTCCCCCAGCACCAGGTCGGCCTTCCCGGCAGCAGGGCCCCGGGGACGTCGGATGCAGCGGCATTCGTGGAGGAAGCGCTGCAATGGCTGCCCTCGGCCCGCGAGGAGGCGCCGGTCCTGGCTTCCGCGACGCGGGGAAGGGCCGTGACCGGGGGCCGGCTGCTGGTCGTGGACGACAGCCGGGACATGCGGCGCTTCCTCGAGGGGCTGCTCCGGGATACCTGGGAGATCGAGACGGCCGGTGATGGGGAGGAAGCGCTGGCGGCACTCTCCTCCGGTCAGTTCGACGTGGTGCTGACCGACGTGATGATGCCACGACTAGACGGCTTCGGGCTGCTGCGGGCAATCCGGTCTTCGCCGGCACTGTCGTCACTTTCGGTCGTCATGCTCTCCGCGTCGGCGGAGGAGGCCGTCAGGATCGAGGGACTCGATGCCGGCGCCGACGATTACCTCGTCAAGCCGTTCCCGCCCCGCGAGCTGCGAGCCCGCCTGAATAGCCAGCTCGAGCTCTCCCGCGCTCGCCGACACCGGAGCGCGGAACGGGACCGGCTCCATGAGCTGCTGAGCAGGATCCCGGCGCTGGTCAGTTTTCTGAGCGGACCGGAGCTGGTCTTCCAGTTCGCCCACCCGGGAACGGTCCGCCGGCTGGGCGGCCGCGCCCTGCTGGGCAAGCCGCTTCTGGAAGCCGTGCCCGAGTACCGGGACGCGGCCTACCCGGGGATTCTTCGCGGAGTGCTGGCGACCGGTGAATCGTTCTCGGCGACGGAGATGACCGACCCCTTCGAGCAGCGCTACTGGAACGTGGTCTACCAGCCGGTCCGCTCACCCTCCGGCGAAGTCGACGGGGTCATGACCTTCGACCTCGATGTGACCGAGCAGGTGCTGACCCGGCAAAAACTCGAGCACCAGTCCGCCGTGCTTCAGGAGGCGCTCGGGCGCGCCAGCGAGGCAGACCAGCGCAAGAATGAATTCCTGGCGACGGTGGCGCATGAGCTGCGGAGCCCCCTGGTCCCGGTCATGAACTCGCTGGAAATCCTCAAACGGGAGGACGCCGACCGGACCATGCATGACCGCGCCCGGGCCATGATCGAGCGGCAGGTTCACCAGATGAAGCGGCTGGTGGATGACCTGCTCGACGTCAGTCAGATCGCCCGGAGTCAGGTCGATTTCCACCGAACCCGCGTGGATCTGGGCCTGCTCCTCGAACAGGCTGTGGAGGCCGGCCGGCCGGAGATGGAAGCCCGTGGGCAAGTCCTGACCCTCTCGCAAATGCCCGCGCCGGTATGGGTGGACGGGGATGCGGGCCGCCTTACCCAGGTCTTTTCAAACCTGCTCACCAACGCCTGCAAGTACACCGACTCCGGCGGCCAGATCACCGTCGCGGTGGAGCTCTCGGGAAGCGACGTGGTGGTCCTGATCAGCGACAGCGGCATCGGCATTCATCCCGCGCTGCTGGAGCGAATCTTCGAGCGCTTCGTGCAGGTCGCTCCCGTGGGAGAGAGGGCCCGGGGCGGGATGGGGATCGGGTTGTCCTTGGCCAGGCAGATGGTGGAACTCCATGGCGGAACTGTCACCGCCCACAGCCAGGGAACCGGCCACGGTAGCCGGTTCACCGTGCGGCTGCCGGTTCAGAGCAGCCTGCCAATCGTCGGCCAAGCCGCCGCTGCTCCCGAGCCGGTGGCACCCGTCCCAACCCGGCGGGTCCTCCTGGTGGACGACAACCGTGATTCGGTGGAGAGCCTCGCCCTGCTGCTGGCCCTCTCGGGCTACGAGACCGAGACGGCCCACGACGGGGTCGAGGCGGTCAGGATTGCGTCCGCCTGGCGGCCCGACATCGTGCTGCTCGACATCGGCCTTCCGAGAATGAGCGGGTATGAAGTGTGCCGGGCCATCCGGTCCGAGGGTTGGGGCAAGGACATTCCAGTCATTGCGCTCACCGGCTGGGGCCACGACGATGCCGGGAGCCTGACGGCTGATGCCGGATTCACCACTCACCTGGTCAAACCGGTGGATTTCCCCAAACTCAGGAAAATCCTGGCCGAGGTGCGGACCCGGGCCGCCTGATCAGCGGAAGCTGATGGTCACCGGTCCCCTGAGCGTGACGATGATCGGGGTGCCCGCGGCAACCACCACGTCGCGATTCGCGGTTTCCACCGCGACCGCCGCGCCGGCTGCTCCGCCGACGACGGCCCCGATGACGGTGCCGGTAGCGTTCCCGCCAATCACCCGCCCTGCCACTCCCCCGACGACTGCGCCGGCCGCGGTCTTTCCGACCTCGGTGGTCCCCACTCCGCGGCCCTTGAGGACGTGGGCCATCGAGGTCACGTCGCCCGAGACCGGGAACTGTTTGCCCCCGACCGTCACCGCGCTCAGGACCACCGAAATCTTTCCGTCGGCCGCGCTCTTGTCGTTGGCCGGTTGCAGCTCGGCGATCGTCAAGTGAAGCGTCGAGCCGGCCGGAATCACGACCAGGCCCTCCCCGTCCTTGACCGGGCTCGACACGCTGGCGGTGAAAGGCCCGCCCACCTTGTCGGTCCGGGAGGAAATGGCGCGTTCGGGGGTCGCTTCGATCACAGCGCCGGAGCCGAGCGTAAGGATGGCCGGGTCGGACCGGGACGAGCCGCTGCCGCATGCGGCGAGGAGAACGATGCCGACTCCAGTGAGCTGCTTCATCGGGACCCCGCTTTCAGCGCCGCGGCACGCGCGGCCTTGCTCGCGAAGATCGACACCTCCACCCGCCGGTTGGCCTGACGGCCCGCTTCGGTCTCATTGGTGCCGACCGGCTCGGTCTCGCCCAGTCCCCGGGTCGCCATCCGAAGCCCGCTCACGCCCTGCGCGGCGAGGTAGGTTGCCGCCGATCCCGCCCGCCGCTCCGACAGCTCCTGGTTATACGAGGCCGAGCCGAGCTGGTCGGTATGGCCCAGGATCAGGAGATCGGAATCCGCGTACCTGGACAGGCTGGCCGCCAGCTCCCGCAGGTTGACCTGTGCTTCGGGCCGGACCACATCGGAATCGAAATCGTAGAGCAGTCCCGACGCGAAGGTGACCTGGATGCCTTCGCCCACCCGCTCCACCGTGGCGCCCTTGATATTCTGCTTGAGCTCGGCGGCCTGTTTGTCCATCTGGGCGCCGATCAGGGTACCGGCCACGCCCCCGACCACGGCGCCGATGATGGCGCCCTTGGCCGTGGAGCCGGCCACCTTGCCGATCACCCCGCCGGCCACCGCCCCGCCCGCGGCGCCGACCACGGCTCCGGTCTGGGTCTTGGTGGCACAGGCGGCCAGGAGCAGAAATGCGATGGGAGACAGACGAATTGATTTACGCACGAGACTCTCTCTTCATGGAGGTAAGGGCGGGCTTCCGGCCCTACCTGAAGGCTAGACCGATTTAGGTGTGTGACCATCCATCGAAAGGTGGGGTTGTGGACTAGCCGCGAAGCTCGAGCCGGCGAATCAGCCGGCTGGTCGCATCCCGCGCGGTCCTGATGTCGCGGGACCGGCTCAGCCGGCTGGCCTCGCGGAACGCGGTCTGCAGGTTGCGGCGCACCGCGGCGCGAAAGGCCGGCTTGGCGCGGTGACCGGTGATGCGGCGGGCGAGGAGCTGGATATCATGGAGCTTCCCGAAGGCGTCCTGGGCCGCGGTGAGGCGCAGGA
>DATCXX010000030.1:0-4701 GCA_036565615.1 Gemmatimonadales bacterium
CGACCGACGTGGCCGTCCGGGCTCGCGCCGCCCTGGGGCGGGCCCTGCCGGTGGTGCCCCTCGCCGCCGACCCGTCGGTCTACCGTCCCCTCCGCTCCCGCGACCAGTACCGCGCCAACGTCGTGTTCGCGGGGACCGCCACCGCGCGCCGGGAGGCGCTGCTCACCAGCCTGGTCGAGTTCGGGCTCGCGCTCTGGGGACCGGGATGGCGCACCACCTCGTTGCGCGACTATTGCCGGGGAGAGGTTCCCAACACCATGGACTATGTGCGCGCCTACGGCGGCGCGTCGGTGGCGATCAACATCCACCACCTTGCCTCGGAGAACGGGGCCGCGGAGTCCCATCTGAACCAGCGGGTGTTCGAAGTGGCCGCGATCGGGGTGCCCCAGGTCGTGGATGCGCGCGCCGATCTCGACGCCCAGTTCGAGCCCGGGCGGGATCTGCTGGTATTTCACGACGCCGACGAGCTCCGCCGGGTGGTGCAGGCGGCGCTGCAGGATCTGCCGGCAGCGGAGTTGACCGGCGCGTCGGCCCGGCGGGAAGTGCTGGCCCGCCATACCTACATGCATCGGCTGAGAATTGTCCTCGATACCGTCAACCGATGAGGCCATCAGCCGTCAGCCGTCAGCGCTTTCCCGTTGACCGTTGACCGTTGACGCAGTTGTCCCGTGTCGATCACTTCCCGGTACAGCTCCAGGTAGCGCCCCGCCATCACCCGGTGGCTGAACGCTGAGATCACCCGGGCTCGGCAGGCCTCGGGGTCGATGCGCTCGATCGCGGGACGGAGCGCCACCAGCTCTTCCAGCGTATTGCCCAGCGCGCCGGTATCCGGAGAAACGATTTCGGGGAGCGCGCCACGCCGGGTGCCCAGCACCGGCGTGCCGCTTGCCATGGCCTCGACCAGGGTGAGACCGAAGGGCTCGTCCCAGCGTGCCGGCATC
Source organism: Gemmatimonadales bacterium (assembly GCA_036565615.1). Taxonomy (GTDB): domain Bacteria; phylum Gemmatimonadota; class Gemmatimonadetes; order Gemmatimonadales; family GWC2-71-9; genus JABFSM01. The sequence goes on from DATCXX010000030.1 coordinate 942, forward strand.
CAGAGACAGCCCGCGCCGGCGAGCAGCGCCCGCTTGCGCTCGCCGTCCACCCGCCCCACCGTCCTCACCCCGGGTCGAAACAGACTCTTCCATCCGCCCGCCACGACCAGTTTGTGGCCGGACCGCCGGGCGCCCGTGACGGCCCACTGCCACCCCTTGGCGCTGTGGAGTCGCCCCAGGAACAGGTCGAATGCGTCCTTGTCCCGGCGAAACCGGTACTCCGCGGGATCCAGTCCATTGTAGACGAAGGCCGCCGCACCGCTCCGGTCCGCATGGTCCCTGCTCAGGCAGACCATGTTCGGCGGATAGTCGGCCCGGTTCGCGGTACCATGCAGCGTCCAGAGGGTCGGAATGCCCGCCCCCGCGATCGGCCGGTGGGCGTGCAATACGTCGACGCCCCCGGGGAGCAGCGGACGGGGATCGAAATCCTTGTGCTCCGCCCGCCCGGGATCCACCGGCACCAGACGGGCCTCGGGGACCCGCGATCCCGGTGCCGCGAGCAGGATGACCTGGTGGCCCAGCTCGGCCAGTCCCCGGGCCAGCCAGTGAACCACCCGGCCGGTTCCGCCGTAGCCTTCCACCGGAAGGCGTCCGTGATAGAGCAGGGCGATACGCATCGGCGGACAACCTACCACCGGATTACTATTCGCGCGTGCCGCCCGCCCACTCCGGCGCCCGCCTCGTTCTCGTCGCCAAATTCAATCAGCGCTATCATCGGACCGGGTGCGCTCTGCGCGACACACTTGCCGCCATGGGGACGGAAGTGGTTACGGTGGAGGAGCGCACCCGGGGCCTCGACGCGCTGCTGGGCCGGCAGCTCGAATCCAGGCTGCGCTCCGCCCTGCGAGCCCATCGTCCCGACCTGGTGCTGGTGTTCAAAGGCGCCTCGCTGGCTCCGGAGGCCATCGACCGGCTCCGCCAGGCTGCCGGCGCTCGCTGGGTCAACTGGTTCCCCGACGGTCCGCACCTGCTCGACCTCTCGCTCCGGATCGGCCGGGCCTACGACCGCTGCTTCATCTTCGATACATCCATGGTGGAGCGGCACCGGGCCCTGGGCCGCCAGGCCGAGTACCTCGCGGAAGGATTCGATCCGGCGTTTCATCGCCCGATGCCCGACCCCGGAGCCACGCCAGTGCCGATCGCCTTCGTCGGCAGCCACGAGCCGTTTCGGGCCGCCGCGGTTGACGCGGTGCGCGATCTCGGCGTGGTGGCGTGGGGACCGGGATGGCCGCGCGGGCCCCTCTATGGGGAAGACTTCGTCCGCGCCTTCAGTAATGCGTCCATCGCCCTCAACATCCACCAGTTCTTCGGGGAGCCGGCATCCGGGGGGCGCTACGGAACCGGCGCCAACCGGCGGGTCTTCGAGCTCGCCGGAATCGGCACCGCACAGCTGTGCGATGCCAAGGCAGATCTGGTGCGAAACTTTGCCGAGGGCCGGGAGATCGTCACCTTCCGCGATGCCGGGGAGCTCGGTGAGAAAGCCGGATGGCTGCTGAGTGCGCCCGCCGAGCGAGCGGCGCTGGCCGAGCGGGCCCGGAGCCGCGCGCTGGCCGAGCATTCCTGGCGCCATCGGCTCGAAGCGCTTCTTGACGGAGCGCTCGGATGAACGTCTCCGGATTCACCCTGGTCCGAAATGGCGAAGTGCTCGACTTCCCGATCGAGGCGAGCATCCGCTCGATTCTTCCCCTCTGCGACGAAGTGGTGGTAAACGTCGGGAAATCGGACGATGCCACCCTCGAGATCGTTCGGGCGATCGGTGATCCCCGGATTCGGATCCTCGAGACTGAGTGGGACCTGTCCCGGGGAGAGTCTGTGCTGCGGGAGGAGACGGCTCGTGCGATGCGGGCCTGCCGGTTTCCCTGGGGCTTCTACATCCAGGCCGACGAGGTGCTCCACGAAGACGGCCTGGTCCCGCTCCGCCAGGCCTTCGAGGAGGCGGAGCGGGCGCCCGGCGTGGAAGGCCTGGTGGTCCGCTACCGCCACATCTTCGGGAATCCGGACACCGAGGCGGTGAATCGCCGCTGGTACCGGCGCGAGGTGAGGGGGGTCCGGCTCGCCCCGGCGGCGGAGGTCCGCCCCTATCGGGACGCGCAGGGATTCAGGGTCGGAGCCCGGGAGCGGCGGGTGCGGGCGCGCGCGGTGAACGCCGAGATGTTCCACTACGGCTGGCTCCGGTCGGCGGCCGCGCTCCGGGCCCGCGGGGCGGTGGACCGTCGTCTCTATCCGGGCCGCTGGGTGCCGCCGGCGGAAAGCGCGGCCGTGCTGCGCTGGTTCCCCGGACTCCGTCCCTTCGCCGGGACCCACCCCGCCGTGGCGCGGGGTTGGGTCGCCGCGCACGCCCATGACCCGGAGCGGGTCGTGACCCCCAGGTTCTTCGCCGCCGAGCATCTCCGATTCTATGCGTCGGATCTGGTCGAACGGATCACCGGTCACCGGCCCTTCGAGTTCCGGAACTACACCCTGGTGGCGGGACCGTGAGGGACGTTCGCTGGTTTGCGCCCAATCGCTACTGCACGCTTCCGGTCCCCGCACTCCGGCGCGCCGGCTTTTCGATCGCGCTCGAAGGAGACGCGCCCTGCGGCGCCGCGGTCGCGTCGGACTCGCCGTCCGCGGTAGAAGCCTTCGCGTTCGCGCGGCGCCATCGCTGCCCGCTCGGACTGAGCATCGCCGACCTGCCGCCCTGGAGACTGGGGCAGGGCCGTCCCGACGCGGTGTTCGCGGTAGGGCCGAGGATATTCCGGCTTCGGCGTCCCTGGGGCGGATACCCCGAGCGGTCGGGATACTACAGCCGGCTCCGGTACGTGGCGCGGCGGGCCGGGCGGCTCTGGTGTCCGTCGCGACACTCGACCGACGACGTAGCGCGCCGGTTCGAGGTGCCGGTGACGCACCTGCCCTTCTGCTACGACAGTGATCGATTCCGGGGTGACGACCGGTCACCGGTCACCGTTCACCGTTCACCCTTCACGCTCCTTTCGGTTTCGCGATTGGTCCCCCACAAGAATCACGCGACGATCCTCCGTGCCGTCGCCCGCCTCACCGGCCGGCCGAGACTGCGCATCATTGGACAAGGTCCCGAAGGGCCGACACTGGCCGCGCTCGCCGCGCAGCTCGGCGTGGTCCTCGATCTTCGCACCACCTGGGCTTCCGATCAGGAGATCGTCGAGGCGTATCGTCAGGCGGACGTCGTGGTGTCGGCCAGCCGCTTCGAGGGATTTGGCCTGACCCCGATGGAGGGCATTGCCATGGGAGTGCCGGTCGTGGCATCCGACATTCCGCCTCACCGGGAGTTCGTGAACGGCGCGGCGCGGTTCTTTCCGGTTGACGACGATCGCGCCCTGGCCGAAGCGATTGAAGCCGCCGTCCAGGATCGCCCGCTCGACCGGTCGGTCCGGGATGCGACGCTCGCGCCCCTTACGATGGAGGCCTGCGCGGCCCGTTTTGGTCCCGAGCTCGAGCGGCTGCTTTCGGGGTCGGCATGAAGTCTCCCGTCGACCTTCTGCTGACCTACGACTTTCCCCCCATGGGCGGCGGCATCGCGCGCTGGATGGCGGAGATCGCCCTCCGCTATCCTGCCGGAGAGCTGATTGTCTCGACCGGCTCGATGGCGGAGAGCGAGGCCGCCGACCGGCGCTACCCCAACCGGGTGGATCGCCTCGCCATCCCGGCGCGCCGGCTCAAGAATCTGCAGGGGCTGGTGCAGTGGAGCCGCCGGGTGACCACCCTGGTGGCGGAGCATCAGGCCGGCTTCCTCTGGTGCGGG
>DATCXX010000031.1:0-2672 GCA_036565615.1 Gemmatimonadales bacterium
CGGGATCCCCGCCGATTCCCGGATGGTGGCCTTTCCGGTTGACAGCGGACGCTGGCTCACCGCGGCCGACAGCAGCGCGCTGGTGGTGAACCGGAGCCTTCGCCAGGGCGAGCCGGAAGCGGCATTGGGAGCGGAGCTGACCCTGGTGATCGACGGCAAGCCGAGCCACTGGACGGTGGTGGGCATCGTCGCCTCGGGACCCGGTGCCACGGCGTTCGCGACCCGCGAGGCGGTGGCGCGGGCGACCGGCGATTCCCTGATGGACCGGGCGATGATCGAAGCCGAGCTCGCCGAACCGGGTGCCCAGGCCGAGCTGAGCCGGCGGCTGCGTGGCGAGCTCGAGGCGCAGGGCTTCGAAATCGGCTCCAGCCAGCTGATGGCCGAAAGCCGGAGAGTGCTGGAGGATCACCTGCTGATGGTGGCGGGATTCCTGATGATCATGTCCCAGGCGATGATCGTGGTGGGCGGCCTGGGACTGGCCTCGACCATGAGCCTCTCGGTGCTGGAGCGCACCCGGGAAATCGGGGTGTTGCGGGCGATCGGCGCGCGGCACGGCGCGATTCTCACCATGGTGCAGGCCGAGGGGCTGGTCATCAGCCTGGCCAGCTGGGTGCTCGCGATTCCGCTCTCGATTCCGATGAGCGTGATCCTGGGCCGGACCTTCGGCCGGATCATGCTGCCGGTGCGGACTACGACCCTGGTGCCCGAGCCCTCCGGCATGCTGGCCTGGCTGGGTGTGGTGGTGGTGGTGAGCCTCCTGGCCTGCGCCTGGCCCGCCTACCGGGCCACTAGGGTGACCACCGCGGCCGCGCTGGCCTACGAATGATGATCAGCGGCGCCGGAACGAAATAGATCGATTGACGAACTCACCGCCATCGAGCTTTCCGTCGAGGGTTCCTCGTGCGAGATACCAGCCGACAAAGCGGAACGGAACGGCGTCACCGCGGAGGAAAGTGATGTTCACGGTATCGGCGGTCCGAATTCCCGTCAGGGTCAGCGGCTCGACTGCGGGAGAGTTGTAGGCGCTCAGAAAGCCCTGTCCGTTGAGCTCGTCGCCATCGCGCACCAGGGTCATCAGCAGCACCTGGTCGCCGGGCAGGTCCGCGGCCCACAGCTCGGTGCCGGTCGCGTAATCGTTGCTGCAGGCGCCGAGACCGAGCAGGACCGCGATCAGGAAACGTGGCATGCCGACTATCCCTCCATTCCCGCTTCCGGCTCGTACGGCTGGCGCAGCTTGACGGCGGCCTCCGAGGCGCGGCGCACCTTCAGGTTCAGGATCTCGACCCCGACCGAGAACGCCATCGCGAAGTAGATGTAGCCCTTGGGAATGTGCTGGTCCAGTCCCTCGGCCACCAGCGCCATCCCGATGAGCAGCAGAAAGCTGAGCGCCAGGATCTTCACCGTGGGGTGTCGGTCCACGAAATCGCTCAGCGGGGTGGCGAAGAGCATCATGAAACCGACCGCGACCATCACCGCGGCCACCATGATGGCGAGCTGGTCCACCATTCCCACCGCGGTGATCACCGAATCCAGCGAGAAGACGATGTCCAGCAGCATGATCTGGATCAGCACGCTTCGCAGCGTGGGCGCCGCCCTCGGCTTTCCCCCGCCGGATTCGCCTTCCAGCCGGGCATGGATCTCGTGGGTGCTCTTGGCGAGAAGGAACAGGCCGCCGAAGATGAGCACCAGGTCCCGGCCGGAGATCTCCTCGCTCAGCACCGTGAACAGCGGGGCGGTGAGCCGGCTGATCCAGCTCAGCGAGAAGAGCAGGGCAATGCGGCTGAGCATCGCCAGCGCGAGCCCGAGGGCCCGGGCCCGGGGCTGCTGCGCCTTGGGAAGCCGGCTGGAGAGGATCGAGATGAAGACGATGTTGTCGATGCCGAGGACGACCTCCAGCACCGTGAGGGTCGCGAAGGCGATCCAGGCTTGCGGGTCGGTGATCCAGTCCATGACTCAGGAGGGAGAAGGTCGGGAGAGGTATTGCATGGGGACGGAATATAGAGGCTCAGGTCACCTGCCTTCGGCGGGCGGTCCAGGCCGCGAGCAGCAGGGCCGCGGCGGTCCATCCCAGTGTGAGCAACGCCCAGGAGGGGTGAAGGCTCACCCCGAGCGTGACCGGTTTGGCGGGGGTGAATTGGGCTTCCCAGCTCCCCCGACGCTGTCGCACACCCCAGTCACGGGTCCACTCGCCCAAGTCCCGTCCAAATGCCTCGCGAAAGGCGATCTCAAAGGGCTGGTCCGATCGCCAGAAGCGACCGAATCGCTCCCGACCTTCCAGCCGGATCATGTCGGAGAGGAACCAGTCGCCGATGGGATGGACCGACAGGAGTGCGTTGCGCCGGTTTCTCAGGCCGAATTCCCAGGAGTGAGAGAGGGTGAGATCGCCGGAGAGTGATTCGTGGAGCGGAAAGGAGTCCAGCACGGTCCGGGTGCACGCCACCGTGTTGCCCTCGAGGCAGCGCAGCGCGGCACTCCCCATCTGATACGGCGGCGCAGTCATCACCGCGATTTCGAATGCGACCAGACTCCGGAGCAGCGAAGACAGGCCGGTTTCGGAACGACCGGTCGTCACCTGCTCGTACATCGGCTCCCAGGGGAGCTGACCGCTGCCATCGAGAACAGCCCGGTCTTGACGGCGGAGCCAGGCGTTGGACTTGGCAGCGGCAGCGCGA
>DATCXX010000036.1:0-3474 GCA_036565615.1 Gemmatimonadales bacterium
GGAGTCCGCACCGCGCTGTCCTTGATGCGGGCGCGCGCCCGCATCAAGGACAGCGCGGTGCGGACTCCGCTGGTCCGTCTTCCCTACGACGGCCCCAGGGAAATCTGGCTCAAGCTCGAGGTGCTCCAGCCGGTCGGATCCTTCAAGATCCGCGGAGCACGCAACGCCATCGGCGGGATCGACCCCGACCTGCTGAAGAAGGGCTGTTATACCGCCAGCGCGGGAAACATGGCGCTGGGCCTGGCCTATTGCGCCCGGGAGCGGAACATCCCCTTCACGGCGATCGTCCCCGATCATGCCCCCGCCACCAAGCTCGCGGCGCTCGATCGGCTCGGGGCCAGGATCATTCCGGTGACGTTCGAGCGCTGGTGGAAGATCCTGCTGGAGCGCCGGTATCCGGGCGTGGAAGGCTGCTTCGTCCACCCCGTCGCGGACCCCGCGGTCATGGCGGGGAATGCCACCATCGCCACCGAGATTCTCGAGGATCTCCCCCACGTCGAAAAGATCCTGGTGCCCTTCGGAGGCGGTGGGCTTGCCTGCGGGATTGCCAGCGCGCTCAAGGCGCTCCAGCCGGGGGCGCGGGTGATCGCCTGTGAGATCGAGACCGCCGCACCGCTCACGCCCTCTCTCGAAGCGGGCTCGCCCCGGACGGTGAGCTACACGCCCAGCTTCGTGGACGGCGCCGGATCCGCGAGCCTGCTTCCGGAAATGTGGCCGATGCTCAGGTCGCTGATCGATGGCTCGGCGATGGTGAGCCTGGACCAGGCCGCCGAGGCGATCCGGATGCTGGTGGAGCGGATGCACATCGTGGCCGAGGGAGCCGGGGCGCTTCCGCTGGCTGCGGCGCTCGCCGGGAAGGCGGGCGGTGGCACCATCTGCTGCGTCATCTCCGGCGGCAACATCGATTCCTCCCGTCTGGCGGCCATCCTCACCCAGGCACCCGGCGCCACCGGCCCCAATACCTAGGGCGCCGGGGGAGTCGCCGGTGGAGGAGGAGTCGGACGTCCCCCCGGCTTCCACTCCGGCCTGGGTCCGCTGGCCAGCAGCCGCACCGCCTTGGCCGCCTCGCCCACCACGATCGCCATGTGGACGAAGTCCGCTTTCTCGGCGCCGTCCCCGGCATTGTGAAGGTCGCTGTGCATCCCGAACGACGAGAGCGCATGGGAGGGGATCCCCGCCATCGCGAAACGGTAGTTGTCGCTCCGGCGGAAGAAGTTCTGCGCCGGCCGCGGATCGGCGACCACGGGAATGCCCGCGGCGGCCAGCATCTCGCCGACGTTGGAGCGCTCGTACCCGGTGAGCCATGCCTTGCCGGGTCCTCCCGCCAGCGAATCGGGCCGGGCCACCATTTCGATCTGGAGCTGCACCACGGTCCTGGTCAGGGGACGCACCGGGTGTTCGATGTACCAGCGCGAACCCGAAGGGCCGCCTTCCTCTCCCGCGAAGGCGATGAACACGACGGTGCGCTTTGGCCGCACGCCGGAGGCGAGGACCCGCGCCGATTCGAGCACCGTCACCACCCCGGACGCGTCGTCGTCGGCGCCGTTGCAGATGCTGTCGGCCCCGACCGCCGGACAGCGGGCGCCCGGCCGGCCGGTGATGCCGACGTGGTCGAGATGGGCCCCCACGACGACCACTTCATCGCGAAGGTCCGGGTCCGCTCCGGCCAGCAGCCCCACCACATTCACATCGAGCACCCGCTGGTCCGCCGGGATCGTATCCCACGCCGAGAAATTCGGCAGCACCACCAATCGGCCCTGCGGCGTCCGCATGGCGGCCACCCGCTGGAAGTAGCCGCTGTCCCCGGCAGGAACCAGTCCGAGCCGCTGCATTTCCTCGGCGACGAACTTCGCCGCCCGGGCGTAGCCCGGGGTCGCGGCCAGGCGGCCCTCCATGCTGTCGGCGGCCAGGATCCTGAGCAGGGTGCGGACCCGGGAGGGCTGCACCGCATCGTTGAGCTCGAGGAGTGGCTGGTCGGGAGGCGGGCTCTTGGAACACGCGACCAGCAACAGAATCCCCGCGAAGCGGAAGGGCGCAATTGTCATGGCTGAATCGTAAGGGGGAAAACAGGGGGAAGACAGGGGGGAACGGAGAAAACTGGGGAGGACGGTAGGTTGTTGGACGGCAGGACGGTAGGTAACCCGTCACCGCTCACCGCTCACCGCTCACCGCTCACCGCTCACCTCTCACCTCTCACCTCTCACCTCTCACCTCTCACCTACCAGTACGCCTGCAAGGTCACCAGCAGCCCGACCAGGCACGCGAGCGCCACGCTGTGAAAGAAGACGTAGCGGAGAATGGCGCCTTCCTGGCCCTCCGAGCGGGTCACCGTGCTCGCGACCACGATGCTCTGGGCATCGATCATCTTGCCCATCACCCCCCCGGAGGAATTCGCCGCCGCCATCAGGACCGGGTCGAGCCCCAATTGCTCGGCCGTGATCCGTTGCAGGCTGCCGAACAGCACATTGGAGGAGGTGTCCGAGCCGGTCAACGCGACGCCGAGCCAGCCGAGCAGGGTTCCGAAGAACGGATAGAGGACTCCGGTCTGCGCGAAGGCGAGGCCCAGAATGGCGTCCTCGCCGCTGTACCGGGTCAGGTATCCCAGGGACAGCATCAGCGCGATGGTCAGCAGCGACATCCGCACCACCCGGAGGGTCGCCAGCCACTCCCCGGCCAGCTCGCGGATCGAGTACCGGAGCAGGGCCGCGGTGAGCAGCGCGGCCAGCAGAATGGCGGTGCCGGTGGCGGAGAGCCAGTTGAGGGTGAACACCGCGGCTTCCGGCGCCGGGGCGGCGACGATGGGCGGGGCACGCTCCACCAGGTTGTGGAGCCCGGGGATGGTGAACCGGGGCGCCGACACGGCATTGAGGGCGCTCTTGATCAGAGGCAGACCCCAGAGGAAGACGAAGCCGGTGAGCGCGACCCAGGGCAGCCAGGCGGTGGCGGGGAACCGGGAATCGGGAAGGGGGAATGGTTCTTCCCCTTCCCCGGGTTTTCCCCGGTTTTCCCCCTTCGCCAACGACGGCCTCCAGATTCTGAGGAATCCTGCCAGCGCCGCCATGCTGCAGGCCGCCGCCACGATGTCCACCAGCCAGGGGCCGTGCAACGTCGCCACCAGATACTGGGGCACCGCGAAGGCCGCCCCCGCCACCAGGATCGCCGGCCACACTTCCAGCATGCCCCGCCATCCCGCATAGGCCCAGATCAGCCAGAACGGAACGATCAGCGAGAAGACCGGCAATTGGTGTCCCACCTGCGCGCTCAGGGCGTGGAGGTCGAGCCCGGTGACGGCGGAGAGCGCGACGATCGGCGTACCCAGCGCCCCGAAGGCGACCGGGGCGGTATTCGCGATCAGGGCGAGGCCCGACGCCTGCAGCGGTCGGAATCCCAGCGCGATGAGGATTCCCCCGGTGACCGCCACGGGGGTGCCAAACCCGGCCGCGCCCTCGATGAACGCGCCGAAGGAAAACGCGA
>DATCXX010000067.1:0-3579 GCA_036565615.1 Gemmatimonadales bacterium
GCAGCAGGAGTGCCGCCGCGCCGGAATACCGCTTCATCGGTGCTTCTCCCTGGAGTGGGCCGGAGGTCTCCGGCCGGAATGGCTGGCTTCTAGTATAGCACCCCGCTGCCGGTTACTTCACATTCTCCGCCAGCCAGCGGATGATCTCCGGCATGGTCGCCGCCGGAGGGACGGTGTGGCCGGTCTCCACCCAGATGAATTGGTTGGGCTTCCGGGCCAGCCTCTGGAGCGGGAGGACGGCCTCGTCCCGCACAAAGTCGGTGTCCTGGGTGCCGTTGACCATGAGGAGCGGCCGAGGAGCGATCCGGCCGATGTAATTGGCGGGACAGGCGGCCGGGAGGTGGCCGGTCTCCAGCGCATCGAAATGGCCTCCGTAGAGCGATACGACCGCGGCGAGCCGGCGGGCGGCGCCTCCCACCACGATTCCCACTTCGGCTCCCCGGCTGAAGCCGACCAGGGCAATCCGCCGGGGATCGGCCTTCCGTTCCGCTACCAGCCAGTCGAATGCCCGTCCGACGTCCTTTACGGTCTGGGACACCCAGCTGAGATAGGTGGATGGCTGGTTGTAGAGCCGGGCATGCTTCTCGGGGTCGGTATAGGTGGTGAGGAGCCCGGTGCCGCGCTCTCCGAAATAGAGCATGTCGATGACGAGCACATTCCATCCGGCCCGGGCGAGAAAGGTCGCGACATACCGGTTTCCCGGACCGTCCTTGGCGCTTTGGGATCCTCCGTGGAGAAAGATGACCCAGCCGAGTGCGCCTCCTGCAGGCGCCGCCGCCTGATAGATCCGCCCGAAGTTCCGATGTCCCGGGGTGGATTGAAAACTCACATGTTCCCGCCGGATTCCCTCGAACTCGTCGCTCTCCAGCATCTGGGTTTCGAAGGGGAGGGTCGCTTCGTAGGTGAAGAACGAGAGATAGGTTCGAAAGGTCCGGTCATCCACCGGACGCCGGAGCCATTCATCGCTCCGGACGGGACGGGTCTGCGCAGGAACGCTCACTCCCGCCCCGCCGACCAAGCTGAGGAGCACGAGGAACCGGGCAACGCGAGCCATGATATCTCCCGATCAGCGAGGCGGCTGGGCGAGCGGGCGGACCAGCCGGATGCCGATCAGATCGCTCGCAAAACCGGGCTCGAAGTATTCCGCCTTCGATTGTTCGAACATGTACGATGGATCCTGCCAGGAGCCGCCTACTGCGACCCGGCGCTGGTCCTCGGCTCGGAAATCGCGGAGCCACTCCCGCACGTTGCCGGGCAGGTCCTGCACTCCCCAGGGACTCACCCCCAGGGGATGGGTACCCACCGGCGCGGTGCCGGCCAAGCCGAAATTGGTGCGGATCTCGGTCGAGGCGCCATCGCCACCCCAGGGATAGGGGCCGGGCCCGTCGCCGAGGGCGGCGCGCCACCATTGATGCGCGGTCGGCAATTCCTTTCCGGCCCAGCGGGCATAGGCCGCCGCCTCGTACCAGGTCACCCCGGCGACCGGGTGCTCGCTCCGGCCCTCAGGCGGGCGGCCATTGAGCCATCCTCGCGGACCGGGGAGTCCGGTCTTGTCGACCAGGAGCCGGAGCGCCGCGTCGCGCGGTTGGGCCCGGCCTCCGAGGATGAGCGCGTCCGGCCAGAGCGTGGTATCCCGGTATCCTCCGGCACCCACGAATCGAAGGTACTGCGCGTTGGTGACCTCGTGACGATCCATCAGGAAGGCGTCCACCGGCGGACCACCCGGAGCGTTCCCGGCCCCGACCAGGACCATGCCTGCGCTGGTGCTGTCGTTGGGAAGGAGGACCGGCTTCACCGCCACGGTATCGCCGGGCGAGAGCAGCGCGAGGAATTCCAGGGGCTGGCGCTCCGGTATCTCGACCTGAACCAGGTATTCGCCGGCGACCAGCGGCCGTGCCGCGATGGGCGAGAGTCCCAGGGTGACCGGGGTACGCTCGGCGTACGATTCGAACGGGGTGACTCTGATGACCGAGACCGTCGCGCCCGCCGGATCGCTGGCGATCGAGAGGTGCCCCGCGACCGATCCGCCGAGTTGTCCGAGGAGTTTTTCGGCCCGGCTGCTTCCGGCGCCGGCGAGAATCTCCGCGACGTCGTCGAGCCGGCCGGAATCGGCCGCGGGCTTAAGTCGAGCGAGCAGCTCCGCGTCCTGTCTCCTGGCGGCGCTGGCCCGCACCATCGCTATGGCAATCACCATCACGCCGGCGAGCCCGAGGGCCGCCATGGTCCAGCTGCGGCGCCACCGACGGGCCGGCGCCAGGAGAGCGCCTTCACTCGTCGCCGTCCGGTTGCCTGCCGAAAGCGCCTCGCCGAACTCGGCCGCGGAGGCGTAGCGTGCATCCGGCGCTTTGGCGAGAGCCCGGGAGAGCGCGGCGCTGAGCGGCAGGGGGACTTCGGGACGGAGCAGGTGAACCGGGGCGGGCGGAGTAGTCAGGTGCGCGGTCAGCACCGCCTGGGGCGAGGGCCCGGTGAACGGAGGCGTCCCCGCCAGCATTTCATATCCGACCACCGCGAGGGCGTACACGTCCGACCGGGCATCCACGCTTTCGCCGGAGAACTGCTCCGGCGCCATGTAGCCGGGGGTCCCGATCGACGTACCGGTGGCGGTGAGGGCCCGATCAGTCCTCGACTCCAGCAGCGCGCGGGCAATCCCGAAATCGGCGAGGACGGCGTGCTTCCCCTCGAGCAGGACGTTTTCCGGCTTGATGTCGCGGTGGATGATGCCAAGCCCGTGGGCAAAGGAGAGGGCGTCGGCGACTTCGGCCAGCAATCGCGAGGCGTCCGCCACCGAAAGCCGGCCTTCCCGTTCCAGCCGGCCCCGGAGCGATTCACCCGCGACGTAGGGCATGATGTAGTAGAGGAGCCCCTCCCGGGCGCCGGCGGCCAGGATGGGGAGGATGTGGGGATGCTGGAGGCGGGCGGCGAACTCCATCTCCTGCTTGAACCGCGCCGCGCTCACCTCGCTGGCGAGGTCGGGGGGAAGCAGCTTGATCACGACCTTGCGGTTCAGCGAAGCCTCGGTCGCGAGGAAGAGACGGCTCATCCCGCCGCCCCCGAGCTCGCTCTCCACCCGGAACGCGTCCCCCAGCGCCGCCTGCACCCGCGCGATGAGTTCCGTCAAGTCGGCCGCTTGCAGAGCATGAGAATAGTAAGCCTCTTCGAAGCCGCTGGAGCAAGACGCATCAGCGGAGTCGTACCAGCCGCGCGCCTTCGAGATTCCGGAGGTACTGCAGCACTGCTTCGGCGGTAACCACCCCGAAGTAATGGTCTCCCGCCTCCCGGGCCTCGGCGGCGATGAACCGGTAGATGTCGATCCCGCTGCGCTTGCCGTTGACCGCGCTCGCGATCTCCGGCCCCATGTAGCCGTGCAGGCCCGGGACACCGGCCACCTCGCCGCGGCCGGTCAGGAATTCCCGGGGACCGGCGGCCAGGGCGGGGCGGAGCGCGGCGAGCTCCGTTTCGACCGCGGTCAGCACCCGGCGGGGCGGAGTGCGCTGGCCGGTCGCCTGCCGCCAGCCCAGCTCGAGCTCGCGAAGCGCCTGGGCTTCGCGGCGATCCACCTCCAGGACCATCGGCTCCACC
>DATCXX010000069.1:0-2652 GCA_036565615.1 Gemmatimonadales bacterium
TTCGGCGGCGTGACCAGCACGGACCCCTGGGTTACCATCGTCGGGGTGACGCGCGACATCCGGCATTACCGCCTGCCGGAGCCAATGGGGCCGGCGATCTACTTTCCCTTTCTCGAATGGGCAGGGTATACCCAGACCGTCACCGTGCGAGCCGCAGGGGATCTGACGGCGCTGCTGTCCGGTGTCCGCGGGGTGGTGCGATCCCTCGATGCCGATCTGCCGCTTTTCCAGGTCCAGACCCTCGAGGACGCGGTGGCCCGCTCCCTGTGGCGCCCGCGGCTCCAGGGAAGGGTCCTCGGAATTTTTGCTGCCCTGGCGATGGTGCTGGCGACCATGGGGATTTACGGTGTGATCTCCTATGCGGTCGCGCAGCGCACCCGGGAGCTTGGAGTACGGGTGGCCCTGGGCGCCAGCCGGCGGCAGGTCGTTGCGCTCGTGGTGACGCAAGGCGTCCGATTGGCCCTGATCGGTGTCACGGTGGGATTGGCCGGCGCCCTCATGCTGACTCGCGTGCTGAGCCGGCTCCTGTACGGGGTGCAAGCCACCGACACGCTGACGTTCATCGCGGTGCCGCTGGTGCTCGGTGCCGTCGCGGTCGTGGCCACGTGGATTCCGGCGCTGCGGGCGGCGCGGGTGGATCCGTTGATTTCCATGCGGGCGGACTAATCCTGCGGGCGCTTGAGGTAGACCACGCCGTCCTTCATCACGAAGACCACCCGTTCCATCAGGCTGATATCGGCCAGGGGATCGCCGGGGACCGCGACCAGGTCGGCCACCTTGCCCGGCGTCAGGCTGCCGAGCCGGTCGCCCAGGCCCAGGGCCTGAGCCGCTTGAATGGTGGCAGCGCGGAGTGCGTCGATCGGGGTGAGCCCCAAGCGCACCAGCGCGGCCAGCTCCCGGGCATTGGAGCCGTGGGGAGCCACTCCGGCGTCGGTGCCGAGGATGATCCGCACGCCTCCCCGGTGCGCGGCCTGCATTCGGGTCCAGAGGGCCTGGAACGATGCGCTGTCGGTGCCCTGCTGAAACGACACCAGGGTGGAGGCCAGCCAGGTGCCCCTCGTCCGCATCAGACCGATGGTTTGGTCATCGAGGAAGGCCGCATGGGCCAGTCCCGCGATCCCTCCGCGCACCGCCGAGGCCGCTCCGGCTCGTCCCACCGCGTGGGCCACCGCCGGACGCCCCAGCCGGGCGCTCTCGGCGATGGCCGCGGCGACCACGTCCTCTGCAAGCTCCACGCTGTCGGGATGGGCGAAGCCGGCCGCGGGCCAGCCGGTGACACAGAGCTTGATGACATCGGCCCGGCGCTCGACATCGGTCCGGATCCGCTGGAGCAGCTCGGCGCGGTCCCGAACCCCGATCCCGCTGAAGTCGCAGATGCCTCCGCTGACGCCGAGCCAGGGCCCCGCGCCAACGATGCGGGGGCCGACCCGCACGCCGGCCTCGACCGAGTCGCGGAGCCTGAGGTTGCCGTAGCCCAGGGCCCCGAGGTCCTGGACCGTGGTGAAGCCGGCCTTGAGGGTCGCTTCGGCGTTGGCCCGGGGTGGGCCACCCAAGGTGAGGTGGACGTGGGCATCGATCAGCCCGGGCAGGAGCGTGGCCTCTCCGAGGTCCACCACCCTGCTGCCCGCCGGGAGCCGGATCGAGTCCCGGGAGCCGACTGCCGCGATCCGGCCGTTCCGGATCAGGACCAGCCCTCGCGGGATGACGGCTCCGGTGACGACGTCGATCAGCCGGGCCGAGGTGACGGCGAGGACCGAATCGGGATTGGTTTGTCCGGCGGCGACCGGCGGGGCGGCGGCCACCGCGACGAGTCCTGCGACGAGCAGTCTCCTCATGGCCGGGCTCGGGTCATTGCGGGCGCAGCTCCCAGAGCACGTTCACGATGACCCAGCGGCCATTCCATTTGGCGATCTGCAGGTAGTCGACCCAGGTCGACGCATCGACGCGCACGCTCGCGGTGTTCCCGAAGATGTCGAGAATCCGGACCTCCTTGCGACGCTGGTCTGCCGGGGTGTCCTTGCCGCCTCCCCGCTTGGTGCCGTTGATCAGCGTCAGCGCGCCCATCTGGCCGAGACTGCTGCGTCCATTGCGGGAATCGGTGTTCACGATCCGCTTGGCCAGCTCCGGGTGCAGCGCCCGTTCCATGCGCTCGGCGTTACCCTCGTACCACCCCTCGATGTAATCCAGCGCCGCGGCGCGGATGCCGGCGCTGTCGGCCGCCGCCTGGGCGGAGGCCCGTCCCGGAACGGCCAGCGCCAGGGCGATGGCCGGCCACATGATGCTGCGCAAGCGGATGCGATTCATGATAGTGTCTCCACCGAAGGTTCCTCTAGATAGCCTATTGGATCCTGATGCCCAGCCGATGTGCGGCGCCGGGCCCCTTGTAGGGCTGAAAGGCATAATCCAGCCAGAACCGGTCCAGCCCGAACGATCCGCCGAAGGTCACCGGTGATTCGGCCCGTTCCGGCCCGCTCCGGACCCGCCGGGCCCCGGCCCGCGCGACGAAATACCAGCCTCCGACCGGCTCATAGAACAGCTCGGCGCCTCCCGCGGGCACGATCCGCCCGTCCTGCTCCCGCGAGACCGCCAGGACGATCGTCGCGTCGAAGAAGGTGGACACCCGGATCGCAGGCGAGGCCACGCCAAGGGTCA
>DATCXX010000077.1:0-13044 GCA_036565615.1 Gemmatimonadales bacterium
CTTCTCGCTGATCACCTGGACGTCGGTGGGGCTGATGGGCGCCGCCGCCGCGGTGGCCGGCCAGAACCTCGGCGCCGGCAAGCCGGATCGGGCTGACGCGGCGGTGCACGTCGCGGCGCGGATCGCCGGGCTGGGCGCCGGAGGTGTCGGGATCTTCTTCCTGTTTTTCCCCCGTCAGCTCCTGGCGGTGTTCGGGATGAACGAGCCGGAAGTGGTGGAGATCGGGAGCCAGCTCCTCCGGGTGCTGAGCCTGTCCGGGTTGTTCATCGCCGTCGCGCTGACCTACACCGGCGGGCTCCAGGGCACCGGCGATACCCGGAGCCCGCTCTACATCTCGATCGTCTCCCAGGTGGTCGTTCCGCTGGGGATCTGTTACGCGATCCAGCAGACCGGCACGCTGCAGCCGCTCCACATCTGGCTCGCGATCCTGGTCGGTCACGCCACCCGGTGCGGGCTCTCGGTGGCGCGCTTCAACCAGGGCAAGTGGCGGGAAATCACCGTCTAAAGGACACCAGACATGCTGATCCAGAACATCCGCTACGCCATCCGAAGCCTTCGCCGGGCTCCCGGCTTCACCCTGACCGTGGTGCTGACCCTGGGGCTCGGCATCGGGGCCAACACCGCGATCTTCAGCGTGGTGCGCGGGGTGCTCCTCAAGCCGCTGCCCCACCGGGAGGGCGACCGCCTGGTCTATCTCCGGCAATCGGCGCAGGGCGCCGGCGGGGAGAACGTGCTGTTCTCGGTCCCCGAAATCCTCGATTTCCGCAACAGCGCCCGGAGCCTCAAGGGCATCGCCGAGTACTCGCCGATGCCCTTCACGCTCCAGGAGGAGAACGAAGCGGTGCGGGTGGATGCCGGCCTGGTGACCGGGAACTACTTCACGATCATGGGACTCTCCACCATCCTGGGCCGTCCCTTCAACGACGGCGATGACGGCACCGGCGCGGCGCGGGTGATGGTGCTGACCCACGAGTACTGGATGAAGAAGTTCGCCGGGGACAGCGCGGTGGTCGGCAAGACCGTCCGGGTGAACGGCCAGGCGGTGCCGATCGTGGGCGTCCTCCAGCCCGCTCCCTACTTCCCGGGGCGGATCGACGTGCTGCTCAACATGGTGAACAGCGAGCACCATCTCTCCGCCACCATGGTCACCGGCCGCACCCACCGGATGACGGAGATGATCGCGCGGCTCGCGCCGGGGGCCACCCTGGAGCAGGCCCGGACCGAGGTGCGCGATATCACCACCCGGGCCCACGCCGATTATCCCGAGGCCTACGACGCGGCGTCCGGATACCAGGTGACGGTGAAGCCGTTTCACGAGGTGCTGGGCGAGCGGGCCCGGCTCACCCTCTTCCTGCTGATGGGCGCCGCCGCCTTCGTGCTGATCATCGCCTGCGCCAACGTGGCCAACCTGACCCTGATGCGCGGGGTCCGGCGGGAGCACGAGCTGGTGGTGCGCGCCGCGCTGGGGGCGGGCGCTGCCCGGCTGCGCCGGCTCCTGCTGGCCGAGAATCTGGTGCTGACCATCATGGGCGGGGCGCTCGGGTTGCTGGTGGCGTTCGCCGGGGTGGGGATGCTGATCTCCTTTGCCGAGCGCTATTCCCCCCGGGCCAACGAGATCCGGGTCGACGGCGTGGTGCTCGCCTTCACCCTGATCCTGGCTCTGGTGGTCGCGGTGATGCTCTCCTACGCCCCGAAGCTCGCCAAGGACTCGGCCCTGGGCACCTGGCTGTCCGGGGGCGGGAAGCGGGCAACCGGCAATCTCCGGCGCCAGCGGCTCCAGCGCGGCCTGGTGGTGGCGCAGATCGCGGTGTCGGTGGTGCTGCTCACCGGAGCCGGGCTGCTCACCCGGACCATGCTGCAGCTGTCCGAGGTGGACACCGGCCTCGAGCCGGAGAACGTCCTCACGATGGAGGTCCCCCCCAGCAGTTACGGCCAGGACAACGCCGTCACGGTGGCCCGCTACGAGGAGATGCGCAATCAGATCAGCGCGCTGCCCGGAGTGAAGGACGTGGCGCTCGGCTCGGTGATTCCACTCCGGGCCGCCGGGTTCGTGCTCGACGTCAAGGCCGAAGGCCGGGCCATGGCTCCCAACGAGCCGATGCCCCGCGCCGAGAACCGGACCGCGAGTCCGGAGTACTTCCGCACGGCCGGGATCCCGATCCTCAAGGGCAGGGAGTTCTCCTCCACCGACCGGGCCGGCAGCCCGATGGTGGTCATCCTCAACAAGACCCTGGCCGACCGGCTCTTCCCCAACCAGGACCCGATCGGGCGCCGGGTGGCCTGGACCGGCGAGGTGCTCAAGTTCATTCCGGTCTCGGGCGACTGGCGCACCGTGATCGGCGTGGTGGGCGACACCAGAGACGGCGGACTCGACGCCCAGCCGCTTCCGGTGATGTTCCAGCCCTTCGCGCAGGAAGTGGTATTCGCCGGTGGCCTGGTCATCCGGGCTGCGAGCGACGCGGCGACGATCACGCCGGCCGCCACCCGGGTGATCCGCGGGATCGCGCCCACCGATCCCATCGAGCGGGTGCTGACCCTCGATCAGATCCGGGACGAAAGCGTGGCGCCCCGGCGGCTCAATGCGGTCCTGGTGGCGTCGTTCGGCATCCTAGCGGTGATCATCGCGGCGGTGGGAATTGCCGGGGTGCTGGCCTTCTCGGTGAGCGCACGCACCAACGAGATCGGGATCCGGATGAGCCTGGGCGCCGACAGCGGCCGGGTGCTGCGAATGGTGCTCATGGAGGGCGGAGTGCTGCTGCTGATCGGCCTGCTCCTCGGCGTCCTGGGCTCGGTCCTCGCCGCGCGGCTGATCCAGGGCCTGCTCTACGGCGTGGCGCCACATGATCCCGCCACCCTGGCCGCCGTGGCCGCGCTGATGGCCACCATCGGCCTGGTCGCCTGCTGGCTGCCGGCGCTGCGGGCGGCGCGGATCGATCCCGGGGTGGCGATTAGATCAGGGAGCTAGGGAGCTAGGGAGCTAGGGAGCTAGGGAGTCAGGGAGCTAGGGAATGCAACCCCTAGCCCCCCTAGCTCCCTAGCTCCCTAGCTCCCTAACCCCTTGGCTATTATTCCCCATGCGAAAACATCTCCTCCTCCTCGCCATCGCCATCGCCATCGCCTGCTCCGACGCTCCCGCGCCGCCGGTGCCTCCTCCGTCTTCCGCGTCCTCCGCGTCAACCGCGCCTGACTTGAGCGCCATCACCTATGCTCCGGCGCTCGGCATCGATGTGGCCGCGATGAGCCGGTCGCCCCGGGGCGTCCTCTACCGCGACCTCACCTCCGGCACCGGCGATCCGGTTGGGGCGGGGAAGCTGGTGGCGATCCACTACGTCGGCACCCTGCCCGACGGAACCCAGTTCGACGCCAACGGCCCCTCCGATCCGCCTTACGAGTTCCGGCTCGGCGCGGGCGAGGTGGTGCCGGGGTTCGACGAGGCCGTCACCGGGATGAAGGTCGGAGGAAAGCGGCAGGTCGTGATCCCCCCGGCGCTGGGATACGGCGCCCAGGCCAACGGCCCGATCCCGGCGAATTCGGTCCTGGTCTTCACCATCGACCTGGTCAGCGCACGGTAGACCCATGATCCGGAAACTGGCATCCGGGAAGTACCGGCTCTATTCCCGGAAAAAGAATCCGAAGACCGGCCGGCGGCGAAATCTCGGCACCTTCACCAGCCGGGCCGCGGCGATGAAACACGAAAAGGCGGTGCAGTATTTCAAGCGGCTCGGCTAGCCGGCGTCCTCCGCTCTGGCGCTGCGGCCGGTGCGGCAGGGCCTTCGCGAACCGGAATCAGTCCCACGCCTGCGGGCGGCACGCGCTGGGCGACCACTTCCGCGGCAAGCGCCCGGAGATTCGCGCCCTCTTCGACGCGGTGGTGGAGGCGATCCGGGCGATCGGCCCGGTCCGGGTGCTGCCGGAAAAGACCCGGATCGCCTTTCAGGTCCGGATGTCGTTCGCCCAGGTCACCCCGAGGCAGAAGTGGCTCGATGGCCACGTGGTGCTGGCGCGCCGAGTCGAGCATCCCCGCTTCCGCCAGGTCCAGACCTTCTCGCCCCGCAATCACCTGCACGCCTTCCGCCTGACCAGCCTCGATCAGGTAGACGCGGAATTTCGGGACTGGCTCCGCGAAGCCTATCAGGTGGGCGAGCAACGCCACCTGGATCGTCCCGCGGAGGCGGGCTGAGCCATGCGGCCGCGCTCGCCGATCCCGGTGGCGATTCTCACCCTCGGCCTGCTGGCTTGCGAGTCGCCGCTCTCCAACGGTGAGCGCCTGCTCCTGGCCGAAGGCCAGGCGAAGTGGGCGGCGCGGGGCTACGGAGACTATTCCATCGAGATGCGGCGGAGCTGTTTCTGCGCGCCCGACGTCAACGGCTGGGCACGGGTGGAGGTAGTGGCCGGCACGGTGGCGCGGGTGACCCTGATCGACAGCGGAGAGATCATCACCGATTCACGCCGGACCTACTGGGCCACCGTCGAGCAGCTCTTCAGCAGCCTGCGCGAGACCGACGAGGGCGACTGGCTTGAGGACATCATATTCACCCTCGACCCGGTGCTGGGATATCCCACCGAGATCAGCTGGATCTCCACCCCCAACGTGCAGGACGCGGGCGCGACCCAATACCTCCGTAACCCGGCTCCGCTCCCGTAGTCCTCCTGCCGGGGCCGGGGGCTCGATTAGATTTCTCCCATGCGAATCTCCGCTCTCCTCCTGCTGGCATGCGCCGCGGCTCCGCTCCAGGCTCAGGCCCCGAACGGCACCACGCTCTCCGGTCTCTGGCAGCTCGAGAAGGGCAAGGTCAAAGCGGATGGACCGAAAACCGTCATGATTCGCGCCGACTCCAGCGCGTCGTGGGGGAAGGAAACCGTCCGCTGGCGCCTCAAGGAGGACCAGATCATGATCGCGCTGGGCGGTGAGTGGGAGATCTACAAGCTCAAGCTCAAGGGCAACCGGCTGACTCTGAGCGGCGGCGACCTCACCGATCCGATCACCTTGAAGCGAGTTGGTCCCGCCACTCCTCGTCCCACCAACGTCCCGGTGCCCCCCGATCCGGACCTCCCGCCGTCCGCTTGATTGGTGAATCCACAGATTTCACAGATTCACCCAGATCTCGAAACCGATCGAACTCGGATGGAGTCAGTTCCTGACCGGGTGGTTCATCTGTGTCATCTGTGAAATCTGTGGATACCCCAACTCAAGTTCGAGAGCCTCGGTGAGCGGAAACGGCGCGACCGGCGCGTCCTGGGTCGCCACCACCAGCCGCCCGATGAACCCGGCCGCGCGAAGCACCGGCTCCACCGCGGCGCGGGCGGCTTCCGGGCTGTTGCAGCGCCGGCTCAGGTGGGCCAGCACCACGGTGGTCAGCCCGGGATGGTGCAGCTCCTGGAGCAGCCGGGCGCTGGCCGAGTTGGACAGGTGCCCGCCGCTTCCCGCGATGCGGTGCTGCACCGACGCGGGGTAGTCGCTGGTCCGCAGCATCACCTCGTCGTAGTTGGCCTCCAGTACCACCGCATTCACCCTGCGGAAGAGATAGCGCAGGGCCTGGGTGGCGCGGCCGAAGTCGTAGGCGATCCCCACCGACACGCCGGTGCTGGTGCTGACCGTGAGCGCCAGCGGCTCCGCCGCGTCATGGAGCAGGTCGCACCCCGACACCGTGAACGGCCCGCACTCGGTCCGGCCGGTGCTGCGGAGTGGCAGGTGCCGCACGCTCGTCCCGGCCCGGAGCGCGCTCCAGGTACCGGGGGACGCCAGGACCGGAATCCGGAGCCGTTCGGCCAGCCGGACCGCGCCCCGGGCGTGATCGCCGTGCTCGTGGGTGAGGGCGATGCCGCAGAGCCGCCCGAGATCCACGCCTGCCAGCTGGGCCCGGCGGAGCAGCTCCCGGGCGCTGAAGCCGGCGTCCACCAGGAGGACCGCCCCGTCGGCCTCGAGAGCGAAGGCGTTTCCGCAGGAGCCCGATCCTAACACGCTAAGGGTGGTCACCGGGCCAGCCTCGCGTGCAGGGCCCGGAGCGCCGCTTCCAGGGGCTGGTCCACCTCCACCTGGCGGCGGGGCATCACCCGTTTGGCGATCCGCACGAAGCCCTCGGGGTCGAGGCGCTCGCTCCCCAGAGCCCCCCAGGCGAACGGGGGCACGAATCGCGGCACCGGCGCCCCGACCACGTTGGCCCCGGTCCCCACCACGGTGCCGGTCGAGAACATGGTGCCGATGGCGCTCTTGGCGTGGTCCCCGAGCAGAGTGCCCAGGTTCATCCGGCCGGTGGCCAGCCGGCCGCCGGGAAGGTCCAGGCGCACCTCGCCATAGGTGTTCTTGAGGTTCGAGGTGATGGTGCCCGCGCCCAGGTTGGCCCACTGGCCGATCACGCTGTGGCCCACGAACCCGTCATGGCTCTTGTTGGCGTAGCCCAGGAAGACCGAGGAGGCGACCTCGCCGTGGATCCGGCACATCGGCCCGAAGACCGAATGCCGCATGGCGCCGCCCAGCAGGATCGTGTGCGGCCCCGCGAAGAGCGGACCCTCGAGCCGGGTGCCGGAGCGGACCTCGACGCCCTCCTCCAGCACGACCACCCCGCGGCGCACGTCGAACACCACCCCCGGCTCGATCAGCGCACCGAAGCAGGCGATGTCGCCGGGATCCCCCAGCACGATCGCGCCGTCGGGGATCGGCTCCGGCCCTGCCGCCAGCGCGTCGGTGCAGTCGCCCGCCAGCAGGTGCTCCAGCGCGGTGATCAGGTCCCACGCCCCGGCGAGAAGCATCCCCTCGACCGCAAGCGCGTCGCCCTCGTCGTGCGGCGCCTCCCAGCTTTCGCCCTCGCCCACGAACCAGGCGACGGTCTCCCCGCCATGGGTGAGCCGGCGGGGCCCGGTTTCGAAATCGAGGTTGTGCCCGGAGGGCGCGAAGTCGGACCGCGCCACGATGGCGGGGCCGGTCACCCGGCCCGGAGGTATCACCTCCGCCGAGTCCACGTCGCGGAATCCCGCCGCGTGGCTTCCCATCACCACCACCTCGTCCACCCCGAGAATGCCGGCCCAGCGCTCCCGGATTCTCCAGGCCCCGGCCCGCAGCTCGGCGATCGGGCGCGCCCCGCTGAAGGGATACCAGGCGGGCCCCGGATTGGTCGGCTCGAGGCAGATCAGCCGGGTCACGCGGGCAGATTCCGGATTTCAGGGGGAAGCGCGTCCAGCACCCGCTTGAGGTCGGCCGCGCGGGAGCGTGCGATCACCAGCACCCGGCCGTTGGCGACCACGGCGATCACGTCGTGCACGCCTCCCATCACCACCGGCATGCCGTCGCTCCAGGCGACGCAGTCGCCGCTCTCGAAGAAGGTCACCGGCCCCACGCCGACATTGCCGCCCTCGTCCCGGGACCGCACCCGGGTGAGGGCCTCCCAGGTGCCGATGTCGTCCCAGTCGAAATGCCCGGGGAGCACGGCGACCGCGCGGCTCCGTTCCAGGAGTCCGACGTCAATGGATACCGGCGTCACCCCGCTGAAGAATCCCGGCACGTCGCCCTCGGCCAGCCGTCCCAGGTGGGGCGCGATTTCCGGGGTGTGCTCCCGGATCTCGGTCAGGAGCCGGGCCCCGGTCCAGGCAAACAGCCCGCTGTTCCAGAGGGCGCCTCCCGCCATCAGGTCGAGCGCGGTCTTGGCGTCGGGCTTTTCGGCGAATCGTTCCACGGTGCGCACCGAGCCGTCCAGCGGTGTGCCGGGCACGATGTAGCCGTAGCCGGTCTCGGGCCGGGAGGGCACGATGCCGACGGTGATCAGCCGGTCGTGGTTGCGGGCCGCCAGGAGCGCGGCCTCCGCCGCCGCGGCGAAGGCGCCGGTATCGCCCACCGCCCAGTCGGCATGGAGCGCCAGGACCGAGGCGGAGGGGTCGCGCCGGAGCGCCTCGCAGGTCGCCCACACCAGCGCGGGACCGGTGGACGCGGCGCGCGGCTCCACCAGGACGTTGGCGGGATCGAGCCCGAGCCGGATGAGCGCCGGGGCAACTCCGGCGCCGGTGACCACCAGGGTCCGGCTGGGCGGAATGAAGCCGGACAGCCGGGCCAGGGTTTCTTCGGCCAGGCTTGCCTGGCCCGCGAGGGGGAGCAGCTGTTTCGGACGGGCAGGAGTGGACAGGGGCCAGAACCGGGTGCCCGAGCCTCCCGCGAGGATGACTGCCCAATCCATTGCTAGAGGAGGCCGGCCAGGGTGTCGCGGCGGCTGCGCAGCTCGAAGAGCAGGGGACCGAGATCGCGATCGGGATGGGCCAGCACCACCAGGGTCGCCGCGGGACCAAGCGCCGAGAGAATGGCGGGGCCGCCACCGAAGTCGAGCACCGCGGTGCGGAGCGTGCCGCAGCGGCCGGCGCCGCCGAATTGCTCGGCGTGGCGCATCGTGGTGACCGCCAGGGCGGCGACCGCCTCGCCATCCGCGTCGGGCGTCAGAGCGTCGTGGATGACCAGGCCGTCCTCGCCGACGATCGCCGCGCCACGCACCGCGTCGCGGGCTTCGAGGCCTTGCATGATCGCCCGCAAGCCGCCCATCGCGCCTCGCAGAATGTGGGGAGGAAGTGGCCGCAAACGTAATGGGTCGCAACGACCGAAGTCAAGAAAACACCATGGGTTGACCCCACTCCGCGGCTCCCTTAACGTTCGACTTCTGCGATGCGCCCGATCACCCTCGTTTCCGCGTCTTCCGCCCTCCTGACCGCGGCGTTGCTGGCAGCGTGCGGAGATCCGCTGAGCCTTCCGCCGGCGGCGATCGAAAACCGGGTGGACACCCTCAAGCTCTACTCGGTCGCCCAGTCTCCGATTCATCTTCCCAGCGCCTTCGTCATGGTCGCCCGGCAGGCAGCCCGGCTCGACCAGCTGGTGAACTTCGATTTTGTCTACGGGACCGATGCCGGCGGCGGGCGCTACTTCCTGCCCTACGCCGCCGTGGCGCCCACTCCCCAGACCGTTCGGCTTCCCGGGTTTCTCACGACCGAGACCGGCTTCGACGCCATCACGGTGGCGGAGCAGGTCGGCTACATCACCCACGACACGATTCCCCTCTCGGTCGGACAGGTGCTCTACGCCCGCTCGGCGGTGGACCCGAACTGCGGCATCGGCACCCCCTACTACGCCAAGGTCCAGGTGCTCGGCTTCAACGACACCGAGCATTCGGTCCTCTTCCGGCTGCTGGTCAACGTGAACTGCGGGTACCGCGGACTCGAGCTCGGGCTTCCCAGGCAGTGATTGACGTGCGGGTGCTGCGGCAGGATCCCGACGGCGCGCGGAGCTCGCTGCTGCGCCGGATGGACCCGGCCCTCGGCCCGAGCGTGGATGCGGTGCTCGAGGTCGACCGCCGCTGGCGCGCGGTGGTGACCGAGAGCGAAGCGCTCCGCGCCGAGCGGAACGCCCAGACCGAGGAGGTCGCGCGGAAGAAGCGCGCCAGGGAACCCGCCGACGACCTGCTGGCTCAGCTCAAGACCTCCGCCGACCGGGCCCGGGCACTCGATGCCGAAACCCGCGAGCTGGAGGAGCAGCTCCGCGACCTCCTGGTGCGGCTGCCCAACTTTCCCCATCGCGATATTCCCACCGGCACCGCCGAGCAGAACCGGGTGGTGAGAAGCTGGGGCGAGCCGCCCACCTTCGACTTTGCGCCCCGTCCCCATTGGGAGCTGGGCGAATCGCTCGGCATCCTCGACCTCGTCCGGGGCAGCAAGCTTTCCGGCTCCGGGTTCCCGGTCTTCCGGGGCGCCGGCGCGCGGCTGGTGCGGGCGCTGGCGAGCTTCATGCTCGACCTCCACACCGGAGCGCACGGCTATCTGGAGGTCGCGCCGCCCTACCTGGTGTCCCGGGCCACGCTCACCGGCACCGGGCAGCTCCCCAAATTCGAGGAGGACCTCTATGCCTCCTCCCGGGACGATCTGTTCCTGATTCCCACCGCGGAGGTTCCGGTCACCAACCTGCACCGCGACGAGATTCTCGAGGCGGCGGCGCTCCCGGTGACCTACGTGGCCTTCACCCCGTGCTTCCGTCGCGAGGCGGGCGCCGCCGGGAAAGACACCCGCGGACTGCTGCGGGTGCACCAGTTCGACAAGGTCGAGCTGGTCCGGCTCGTCGCGCCCGAGGCCAGCGAAGCCGAGCATGCCCTGTTGACCGGGCACGCCGAGACCGTGCTCCAGCAGCTGGAGCTGCCCTATCGGGTGGTGGAGCTGGCCAGTGGCGACACCGGCTTCAGCGCGGCGCGCACCTTCGATCTCGAAGTGTGGGCCGCGGGAGTGGAGTCCTGGCTGGAGTGCTCCAGCGCCAGCACCTTCACCGATTTCCAGGCCCGCCGCGCCAACATCCGATTCCGCCGTGCCCCGGGCGCCAAGCCGGAATTCGTCCACACCTTGAACGCCTCGGGCGTCGCCTTCGCCCGCACCATCGCGGCCATTCTGGAGAACAACCAGGCCGCCGACGGCTCGGTCGGCATCCCCACGGTCCTCCGGCCCTATCTGGGAGCGGACCGGCTTCGGCCGAGCTGAGATGACTGCCGGAGCGACCGGGCGGGACTGGGCCCGGACCCTGAACGCGGAGCAGCGCGAGGCGGTGGCCCATCTGAACGGGCCACTGCTGGTGCTGGCCGGCGCCGGCTCGGGGAAGACCCGGGTGCTCATCACCCGGCTGGCCGTGCTGCTCGACGAGCACGGCGTTCCACCGAATCGGATTTTCGCTGTCACCTTCACCAACAAGGCCGCCGCGGAAATGAAGCAGCGGGTCGCGACCCTGCTGGATCGCGACCCGACCGGACTCTGGATCGGCACCTTCCACAGCCTCTCGGCGCGGATGCTCCGGCTCGACGCCGAGCGGCTGGGCTTCTCCCGCCAGTTCACCATCTTCGATGAAGACGACCGGCTCGCGCTGATCAAGCGGCTGCTGGAGGAGCGGCAGATCTCGCCCAAGCTGTTTCCGGCCCGCGCGGTCCAGGCGGTAATCTCCTCCGCCAAGAACCGGATGCTCTCCGGCAGCGAGCTGGCCGCCTCCGCAGGATTCGACCGGCTGGCCCAGATCGCGGCCGAGCTCATGGATCCGCTGGCCGCCGCGCTCCGCCGCCAGAACGCGATGGACTTCGACGACCTGATGCTCCATCCCCTCACCCTGTTTCGGGAGCACCCCGACCGGCTGGCCTGGTGGCGAGAGCGTTTTGCCTTCGTGATGGTGGACGAGTTCCAGGACACCAACCGGGCCCAGTATGAGCTGGTCCGGATGCTGGGCGCGCACGGTAACGTGTTCGCCGTGGGCGACGACGACCAGTCCATCTACGGCTGGCGGGGCGCCGAAGTGAAGAACATGCGGGAGTTCCAGACCGACTTCGCCGCCTGCCGGATCGTGCGGCTGGAGGAGAATTACCGCTCCAGCCAGGTCATCCTCGATGCCGCCAACGCGGCCATCGCGCGCAACGCCGGACGGCTGGGCAAGACCCTCCGGACCCGGAGGACCGGCGGCGAGTCGGTGACCGTGGTGGCCGCGGCGGACGAGCGCGACGAAGCCGAATACATCGCGCGGGAGCTAGCCAAGCGCAGCGCGGCGGGCGAGTGGCAGCTCGAGGACATGGCGGTGCTCTACCGCACCAACTCCCAGTCCCGCGCGATGGAGGAGGCCTTCCGCCGGGCCGGCGTCGCGTACCGAGTGGTCGGCGCGATCAGCTTCTACGACCGGCGCGAGGTTAAGGACCTGCTGGCGTATCTCCGCATCGTGGCCAATCCCGCGGACGACGAAGCCTTCCTGCGGGCGGTCGCGGTGCCCCGCCGGGGCATCGGGGAGACCAGCCTCGACGCCTTTCGCGCAGTCGCGACCACCTGGGGCAAGCCGCTGCTGGAAACCGCCCGGATCGCCGACCGGGTGCCGGGGCTTCGCCCCAACGTGCGGGAGAATCTCCAACGGTTCGCCGCGCTGCTGGACGAGCTCCGGGCCCGGAGCCGGGAAGCCGCGCCGGTGGTGATCCTCGAAGAGCTCATCCGCGCCATCGACTACGAAACCCTGCTCACCGCCGAGGGGCCCGAGGGCGCCGACCGCTGGGAGAACGTGCGCGAGCTGGTGGCCGGCGCCGCGGAGTGGTCCGAAGTGGTAGGGGAGGACGACACCGGCACGCCGCTGGAGCGCTACCTGGCCGAGGCGGCACTGGTGTCGGCGGCGGATTCGACCCAGGGAGAGGATGGGGTCACCCTGATGACGCTGCACACCGCCAAGGGCCTGGAGTGGCCGGTCGTGGTGCTCTCCGGGCTGGAGGACGGCCTCTTTCCGCTGGGCCGGGCCATGGAGTCCCAGGCGGGACTCGAGGAGGAGCGGCGGCTCTTCTATGTCGGGCTCACCCGGGCCAAGGACAAGCTCTACCTGTCCTGGGCCCGGGCCCGGCGGCGCGGAGGCGAGCTCAGGCCCGGCATCATCTCCCGGTTCGTCGAATCCATTCCGCCCGAGCTGCTGGAAGAGCGCAGCACCGCTTCGCTCTGGTCGCCCCGCCGCACCTCGGGCGGCTGGCTCGCCCCCTGGGAGGTGACCACGGTTCCCCGGGCGACGCCGACCCGGCTTTATGCGATGGACGAGGACGCCCAGAACCAGGACGCGCCCCGTCTGATCAAGGGAGAGCGGGTCCGACACCGGCGCTTCGGCAGCGGCACGGTGCAGGGGCTCGCCGGTGCGGGCAAGGACCTCAAGGTGAGCGTGCTGTTCGACGACGAGATGATCGGAATCAAGCAGCTCCTGGTCGCGTTCGCCGGCCTGGAGCGGGACTTCGGCGAGGGAGCATGAGCGTTCCGCGCGAGGAGGTCGAGCGCATTGCGGGGCTGGCCGCCCTCGCGCTGGATCCGGCCGAGCTCCCCGAGCTCACCGCGCAGATGGACCGGATCGTGGCATTCGTCGCCCGGCTGGCTTCCGCGGTCCCGCTCGAGGAATCGGCAATCGCCGCCGGCGCCCCGGGCGACAGCCCCCTCCGGGAGGATGTGGTTCTCCCCCCCGACCTCGCCCGGGGTCCCGCCGAGCTCGCTCCCGAATTCGTGGACGGCTTCTTCGTCGTGCCCAGACTGGGAGCCATGGAGGAG
>DATCXX010000089.1:0-15616 GCA_036565615.1 Gemmatimonadales bacterium
ATCCTCAGGTTCGGGTCGTCCCCCATCCGGTCCGGCTCACCTCGGAGAACGCGCTCGAAATCCTGGGGGCCTACGATTTCGCCCTCGACGGAAGCGACAATTTTCCCACCCGCTACCTGGTGAACGACGCCTCGCTCCTGCTGGGCAAGCCGTACATCTACGGGAGCATCTTCCGGTTCGACGGCCAGGTCTCGGTGTTCGGCGCGCCGGACGGCCCCTGCTACCGCTGCCTTTTTGCCGAGCCGCCTCCGCCCGATCTGGTGCCCAGCTGCGCCGAGGCGGGCGTGCTCGGCGTGCTCCCCGGCATTGTGGGCAGCCTGCAGGCCCTGGAAGCGATCAAGTGGATTCTCGGCGTGGGCGAATCGATGGTCGGCCGGCTCCTGCTGGTGGACGCGCTCCGGATGCGGTTCCGGGAGATTGCGCTGCGCCGGGACCCCGAATGCGCGGCCTGCGGCGTCCATCGCACCATCACCGGGCTGATCGACTACGAGGCCTATTGCGGGGTAGGCTCAGCGGCCAGTGATCACCAGCCCGAGGTGAGCGTCGGAGAGCTGCGCCATGGGCTCGAGAGCCGGGACGTTCTGGTCGTCGACGTTCGGGAGCCCTGGGAGTGGGAGATTGCCCGGATCGAAGGGAGCCGGCATCTGCCGCTGGGTGAGCTGCCCGGCCGGATGGGCGAGCTGGATCCGCATGCCGAGATCGTCACCGTCTGTCACAAGGGGAAGCGCTCCCTCCAGGCCCAGCAGCTCCTGCAAGGTGCGGGATTCCGGGTCCGAAGCCTGGCCGGCGGGATCGATGCGTGGGCGGAGGAAGCGGAGCCGGGGATGGCGCGATACTGATGGCCTGCAGACCTCAGCCTTCAGCCTTCAGCGACTGATGGCTGATAGCTGAAGGCTGATGACTCCTCTCATGCCGAAGGGGGGACTCGAACCCCCACGGGCTTGCGCCCACTGCGCCCTGAACGCAGCGCGTCTACCAGTTCCACCACTTCGGCTTGGGCGCCAAAGGTAGGGGACCCCTCTCCGGGGGTCAAGCTGCGCGTTGCCCGCTCCGTTCCAGTGGCCTATCTTCCGATTCCAGAGCCACTTATGAGCGAAAAACGCGGTGCCGCCGACCCCAAAGCCAGGATCTCCGTGGCACGGAATCCGCGGGCAACCTACGACTACCACCTCCAGGAGCAGTGGGAAGCAGGCATCGTTCTCACCGGCACCGAGGTCAAGAGTCTCCGGAATGGGAAGGCATCCATCAAGGAAGCATACGGGGTGCTCCGCAACGGCGAAGTCTGGCTCGAGGGCATGCACATCACTCCCTACGAGCAGGGCAACCGGTGGAATCCGGCCTCGCCGGTCCGGGCCCGGAAGCTCCTGATGCACCGGCGGGAGATCGAGCGGCTGATCGGCGGGGTGGAACAGAAGGGGTTCACGCTGGTGCCGCTGGAGCTGTATTTCAACCGGGGCCGCGCCAAGGTCGCCCTGGCACTGGCCAAGGGGAAGAAGAGCCATGATCGTCGCGAAGACATCAAGCGCCGGATCGCCGACCGCGAGATGGCGCGGGCCATAAAAAGCTCCCGATGACCGCCGTGCTCCTCCTCCTCACCGGGCTCGCGGCACCGATGGGGACCGCTCCGACGGCGCCGCTCTCGATCGTCGTGCAGACGGCTCGCGGCGAATCGCGGATCCCGGTGCAGCTCGACGCGCTCTCCAGCCCCGTCCTTCCCGCGCCCGCCCTCCTCAGCGCGCTGGGGGCGAGCGCCGTGCGGGTCGAGGGATGGGCCGAGATCGCGATCGCGGGACGCTCGTTCCGGTTTCTGCTGGGGGCGCCGCTCTATACCTTCGAAGGCAAGCTGCGGCCGCTCGCCGGTGCCGCCTCGGTGCGCCGGGACACCCTGCTGCTTCCCATCCAGTTCCTCTCCGAGGTGCTTCCCCGCTCGCTCGGCAATCGCTTCCGGTACGACGCACGCGCGGCGCGCCTGGTCGACAACGCCCCCGTTGCGGTGCGACCGCGGGTGGAGGCCGCCGATCCGAACCGGTTGCCCAACGGGCTGCGCAAAGGCCACGTCGTAACGGTGGACGCCGGGCACGGAGGTGTGGATCCCGGCAATCCGGGCCTGTATTTCCCGCGCGGGGTCCGGGAAAAGCACGTGACGCTGGAGATCGCGCTGCTGCTGCGTGACGAGCTTCGGCAGCGGGGGGTGAAAGTGGTCATGACCCGTTCGCGAGACACCCTGATCGACCTCTACCAGCGGGGAAGCTACTGCACCCAGGAGTGCGATCTCTTCATCAGCATCCACGTCAATTCGCTGAACAAGCGGGCTGGATACACCAGGGTGCGCGGGTTCGAAACCTATTTTCTGGCGGAGGCGAAGACCGAGGACGCCGCCCGGGTGGCGCGGATGGAGAACGAAGCGGTGCGCTTCGACCGGCCCGGGAGCGGGGACGACCGGCTCGGGGGTCTCGACTTTCTCCTCAAGGATCTGCAGCTGAACGAGCATCTTCGGGAATCGGCGCGGGCGGCGGAGCTGGTGCAGTTCTACCTCCAGGAGGCCCACACCGGTCCGGATCTCGGCGTCAAGCAGGCCGGTCTGGTCGTGCTCACCACGGCGCGCCGGCCGTCCATTCTCGTGGAGGTCGGATTCAGCACCAATCCCGATGACGCAAAGCTGCTGGCTACGCCGGCGAGCCAGAAGGATCTCGCCGCCTCGATGGCGGACGCGGTGGTGGCGTACCTCCTCGAATACGAGCGCAAGGTCGGGGAGGGCTCCGCCTCCGCCGTCACCGGGCGCGCCGGCACGCCGTGACGGCGCCGGGTCTCTCCCGCGAACTTTTCGGTCACACCTTTCAGAATCCGATTCTTCTCGCCTCCGGGACGGCCGGCTACGGGCGCGAGCTCGATGGCGTGATGGACCTGGACCGGCTTGGCGGCATCGTCACCAAGGCGGTTTCCCTCGCGCCCCGGGCCGGCAACCCGGCCCCCCGGGTCGCGGAGTTTCCGGGTGGGATGCTCAATTCGGTGGGACTGGCGAACCCCGGTCTCGCGGAGGTCCGTGCCCGCGAGCTTCCCTGGCTGATCGGGCGACTCCATCGCGCCAGGATCGTGGTGAACATCGTCGGGTTCACCGAAACCGAATACGCCGAGGTCATCGCCGGACTGGAGGACCTGGAGGGCATCGCCGCGTGGGAGCTCAACCTGTCCTGCCCCAACACCAAGGCGGGCGGGATCGAGTTCGGCGCCGACCCCGCCTCGGTCGCCCGGATCGTGTCCGGATGCCGGGCGATTACCCGGCGCGGGCTCATTGCCAAGCTCTCGCCGGTGCTCCCCGACATTCCCGCCATCGCAGCGGTCGCGGTCGAAGCGGGTGCGGACGGGATTTCGGTGGTGAACACCATCCCGGGCTCGCTCACCCGGGACGGACTGCCCCGCCTCGGCAACGGCAGCGGCGGAGTGAGCGGGCCGGCGCTGCTTCCGGTGGGACTGCTCGCGGTGCAGCGCGTGAAAGCCCGGCTGCCCGACGTCCCCGTGATCGGGGTCGGGGGAGTGCGGAGCGCGGGTGACGTCCGGCAGTACCTCGAGGCCGGCGCCTCCCTGGTGGCCATCGGAACCGCGCAGCTCGCCGATCCCCGGCTACCCCAGCGCATCATCGAAGAGCTGATGACCCATGGCTGAGCTCATCCTCGCGCTCGACCTCCCGGATCGCGGGTCCGCCCTCGCCATGCTGGACCGGCTGCCCGCCCTGCGCTGGGTGAAGGTGGGCTCTCAGCTCATGACCGCCGAGGGACCGCTGCTGGTGCGGGAGCTGGTGGCGCGGGGACTCGACGTGTTTCTCGATCTCAAGTGGCACGACATCCCTCACACCGTGGAGGGCGCCATCGCCGCCGCGCGAGGCCTGGGGGTGCGGATGGCGACGGTGCACACCCTGGGAGGACCCGCGATGCTTCGCGCCGCGGCCCAGGCGTCGGGCGACCAGCTCGCGATTGTCGGGGTGACGGTGCTGACCTCGCATGACGAAGCGGAGTACGCCGCGACGCTGGACCGCCCTTCGGTCCGGCTGCTCGACGAGACCGCGCGGCTGGCGCGGAGCGCGCTCGCGGCTGGAGTGCACGGAGTGGTCTGCAGTCCGTTCCACTTCGAACGGACTGGGTCCCGAGCCGCTGATCGTGGTGCCGGGGATCCGCCGGACCTCCGACGGGGTGGGGGATCAGCGGCGGACCGCCACCCCTAAGGAAGCGGCGGCGGCCGGCGCCACCCACCTGGTGGTGGGACGGCCCATCCTCCTGGCTCCCGATCCCGCCGCGGCGCTCCAGGAGTTCCTCACCGCGATGCAGTAGCCGGGAGGGAGCGGCCATCCGGAGCCGATCCGGGGAAGGATTTTGTTCGGTATGTGTTCGGTGCAGAGCCCCGGTTTTCCTCCGGTTTTCTCCCTTCCCCTTTCCCCGGCCGGAGCCCCAAACTTACTGAGACTCCTTGATCTAGCTCCTTGCGTGGGGCCCGGGTGCCCTCTATACTTCCGTGCTCCTCACCAAACGCCTTTGGGAGAATTTCTGTGAAGGTGCGCTCGAGCGTCAAACCGATCTGTGAGCACTGCAAAGTGGTGAAGCGCCAGGGCGTGATCCGGGTGATCTGCAAGCGCAACCCCAAGCACAAGCAACGGCAGGGTTAACGATGGCTCGTATCTCCGGGGTTGATCTTCCGCGCGAGAAGCGCATCGAAATCGCGCTCACCTACATCTACGGCATCGGACGGCCCACCAGCAACCGGCTGCTGGCCGACTCGGGGATCGGTCCCGATACCCGGGTGCGCGATTTGTCGGATTCCGAAGTGGCGCGGCTTCGCCAGCTGATCGAGCGGAGCACCAAGGTGGAAGGCGCCCTGCGCACCGAGATCGCCATGAATATCAAGCGGCTCATGGACATCGGCACCTACCGGGGCTCTCGCCACCGGAAGGGACTGCCGGTCCGGGGCCAGCGTACCCATACCAACGCGCGCACCAAGAAGGGGCCGCGCCGCGCCATCGCGGGCAAGAAGAAGGCGACGAAGAAGTAACCTATGACCAATCCCGAAACGCCGGCACCGTCCGCCCCGCCCGCTCAGTCCGCCGCGCCCGTCAAGGCGCCGGTGGTCAAGAAGGGCAAGAAAGTCGTCGAGTCCGAGGGCATCGCCCACATCTCGGCGACGTTCAACAACGTGCTCATCACCATCACCGACATGCGGGGCAACACCATCGCATGGGGGACCGCCGGCAAGGCGGGGTTCAAGGGCTCCAAGAAGAGCACACCCTTCGCCGCCACGGTGGCCGCCGAGAACGTCGGCCGGGAGGCGATGAACATGGGCGTCCGCAAGCTGCACGTCCTGGTGCAGGGTCCCGGCAGCGGCCGGGAGTCCGCCATCCAGGCGCTGGCCTCGGTCGGCCTCCGGGTGGTCTCGATCAAGGACGTCACCCCGATTCCTCACAACGGGTGCCGCCCGCCCAAGAAGCGCAGGGTCTGAGCCATGTCCCGATATACCGGACCCGCCTGCCGGCTCTGCCGCCGCGAAGGCACCAAGCTGTTCCTGAAGGGCTCCCGCTGTCTCACCGAGAAGTGCGCCGTCGAGCGCCGGGGCTATCCGCCGGGCCAGCACGGCCAGGCGACCAGCGGCCGGGGCGGGCGCAAGATGTCGGAGTACGCGCGCCAGCTGCGTGAGAAGCAGAAGGTCAAGCGGATCTACGGGCTGTCCGAGACCCAGTTCCGCAACACCTTCGATCGGGCCAGCCGGGAGCAGGGGGTCAAGGGCACCAACCTGCTGATCGCTCTGGAGACCCGGCTGGACAACATCGTGTATCGCATGGGCTTCGCCACCAACCGCAAGGGTGCCCGCCAGCTGGTGCGCCACGGCCACGTGCAGGTGAACGGGGAGCGGGTGGACATTCCCTCCTACCGGGTCGTGCCGGGCGAGGAAGTCCGGGTGGCCCCGGAAAGCCGGGACCTGGTGCCGGTCAAGATCGCGCTGGAAGGCGCGACCCGCGGCGCGCCGATGACCTGGCTGTCGGTGGACACCGGCAAGGTCGCCGGACGGGTTACCATGCTCCCGACCCGCGACGGCATTCCGATCAACGCGCAGGAACAGCTCATCGTCGAGCTTTACTCGAAGTAACCCGGGATGGATTGCGCATGACGATTGACATGACCGGCCTGGTTCGCCCGTACATGGTCGAGATGACCAAGCGGGAGGACAACCCCAACATCGCCGAATTCCGGCTCCAGCCCCTGGAGCGCGGCTTCGGCTACACCCTGGGCAACTCGCTGCGGCGCCTGTTGCTCTCCTCGCTGCGCGGCTCGGCGGTGTGGGCGTTCCGGATGGACGGCGTGGTGCACGAGCACCAGACCGTGGCCGGAGTGCTGGAGGACGTCCACCAGATCATTCAGCGGCTCAAGGCGCTGACCCTGGTCCTCGACGAGGACAAGGACGAGGCCATCCTGCGGATCCGCCGGGAGGGCAAGGGCCCGGTGTACGCCCGGGACATCCAGGAATCGGCCGGGGTGCGGGTGGTGAACCCCGATCACCTGCTGTTCACCCTCCAGGACGACAAGGACGTGAACTGCGACCTGTACGTCAACAAGGGCCGCGGCTACGTCGAGTCGGAAATGCACGTGGTGGACCGCTCCATGCCGGTGGACTCGGTGCGGATCGACGCCATCTACAACCCGGTCCGCCGGGCCAACTTCACCGTGAGCGAGACCCGGGTCGGGCAGCGCACCGACTACGACCGGCTCGCCGTCATGGTGGAGACCAACGGCACCATCAGCCCCGAGGACGCCATCGCGTACGCGGCCGCCCTCGCCACCGAGCACTTCCGCTACTTCATCGACTTCGGCCGGGTGCCCCAGCAGCGGGCCCTTCCGGCCGAAGGGGTGAGCATCAGCGGCGGGCTCCGGCTCAAGCTGGAGCGGCTGATCGACGACCTCGGCCTCTCGGTCCGGTCGCTCAACTCGCTCAAGAATTCCAACATCCGCACCCTGCGCGACCTGGTCGAGTTCAGCGAGGAAGAGCTGCTCAAGGTCAAGAACGTGGGGGAGAAGGCGGTCGCCGAAATCGCCGAGCTGCTCCAGCGCGAGGGGCTCCGGTTCGGGATGGCGTTCGAGGAAGTCGAGGGTGAGCTCCGGGTGGTCCGCAGCGGCGGCGCGGCCGCCGACGCGGCGAGCACCAATGGGGAGAGCGCGTAATGCGGCATCGCGCCAAGGGACGGCAGCTCTCCCGCACCGCCACCCACAAGAAGGCGCTGCTGCGCAACATGGCGGCCAGCCTCTTCAAGCACGACGCGATCGTGACCACCGAGGCCAAGGCCAAGGAGCTCCGGCCCTACGCGGAGCGGCTGATCACCCTGGCCCGGCGGGGGGACCTCCACGCCCGCCGCCAGGTCGAGCGCCGGATTCCCGATCGCGAAATCCTGGGACGGCTGTTCAAGGAAATCGGGCCACGCTTCGCTACCCGGCCCGGCGGCTACACCCGGATCCTCAAGCTCGGGCACCGGGTGGGAGACGGGGCCGACATCGCCCGGATCGAGCTGCTGTCCGAGTGACCCGGCGCGCGGTCTGGGAAACGACGAAGGGGACCGATTGGTCCCCTTTTTTGCAGCCCGAAGCGCCGGCGCAGGCGGCGTCAGCTCGCCTTCTTGATCTTGTTGCCCTTGATGCACTGGGTGCAGACCCGGACCCGCTTGACCTCGCCGGCCACCATGGTACGGACGGTCTGGAGGTTGGGGTACCAGCGGCGCTTCACCCGGTTGTTGGCGTGGCTCACATGATTGCCGGTCGTCGGCCCCTTGCCACACACAGTACACACGCGAGCCATGATTCGGAACTCCGTTAAGGGCCTGGTTGAGAGCCCTGAAAGATAATCCAATGCTCGACTTGACTCAATGGCGGGGACGGCAGGACGGTAGGTCGGTAGGACGGCAGGTAACCGCCCTTCCCTACCGTCGTCCCGTCCTACCGTCCTCCCGTCCGACCAGGAGTTTCGGGCATGCCTAGGGCTCTCATCACCGGCATCACCGGCCAGGACGGCTCCTATCTGGCCGAACTGCTCGTGGGGAAGGGATATGAGGTCTACGGCATGGTCCGGCGGACCAGCCACCACAGTTTCGAGCGGATCGAGCACCTGCTCGACCGGGTGCAGATCGTCACCGCCGACCTGCTGGATCAGCACTCCCTCACGGTGGTGATGCAGGAGGTGGGTCCCGACGAGGTCTATAATCTGGCCGCCCAGTCCTACGTCCCCACCTCCTGGACCCAGCCGGTGCTGACCGGCGAATTCACCGCGCTCGGGGTGACCCGCATCCTGGAGGCGATCCGGCTGGTGCGCCCCGAGGCGCGCTTCTACCAGGCCAGCTCGTCGGAGATGTTCGGCAAGGTGCACGAGAGTCCGCAGCACGAGGGGACGGCGTTCTATCCCCGCTCGCCCTACGGCGTCGCCAAGGTGTATGGCCACTGGATCACGGTGAACTACCGCGAGTCGTACGGCCTCTATGCGGTGAGCGGCATCCTGTTCAACCATGAATCGCCGCGCCGGGGGATGGAGTTCGTGACCCGCAAGGTCTCCGACGCGGTGGCCCGCATCAAGCTGGGCCTCTCCACCTCGCTCCGGCTCGGCAACCTCGACGCCCGGCGGGACTGGGGCTACGCCGGCGACTACGTCGACGCGATGTGGCGGATGCTTCAGTCACCGGTGCCGACCGACTACGTGGTGGGTACCGGCACCGCCCACAGCGTTCTCGACCTGGTGGAGACCGCCTTCGGTCACGTGGGGCTCGACTGGCGGAAGCACGTGGTGACCGACCCGGCCTTCATCCGGCCGGCCGAAGTGGACGTGCTGCTGGCCGATCCCCGCCGGGCCAGAACCGAGCTGGGCTGGGAGCCGACCGTCGACTTCGAGGGTTTGGTGCGGATGATGGTGGACGCCGATCTCGAGCGGCTGGCGCGCCGCCGGTGAAGGTTCTGGTCACCGGGGCCGACGGCTTCGTCGGGGGCTGGCTGGCCCGGGCGCTGCTCGAGGCCGGCCATGCGGTCGGCGGAACCCGGGGACCGGTCGGCGGAGCGTCCCGGGTGCTCAGCCCCGCGGAGCAGGGCCGCATCGACTGGAGGCCGCTCGATCTGTCGGTGCCCGAGTCGGTGGCCGGAGCGGTGCAGGGCAGCTGGGACGCGGTGGTGCATCTGGCCGCGCTGGCCTCCGGCAGCGAAGCGCGGCGCGATCCCGGACTCGCCTGGAATGTGAACGCGGCGGGAACCGCCCGGCTTGCGGAAGCGCTGGTGGAGGGGAATCCGCTGCTGCTGCTGGTCTCGACCGGAGAGGTCTACGGGCCGGGGAGCGGCGTGCCGCGCCGGGAGGCCGACCCGGTGGCGCCCTGCTCGCCCTATGCCGCAAGCAAGGCCGGGGCCGAGCTGGCCGCACTGGAAGCTGCCCGCCGAGCCGGCCTCCGGGTGATCGTGGCGCGACCGTTTCCCCATACCGGCCCGGGCCAGGATGGCCGCTTCGTGCTGCCCGCGCTGGCGGCGCGGCTCAAGGTCGCCCACCGGATCGGCGCGCCCGCCATCAACACCGGCAATCTGGAGCCGGTGCGGGATCTGCTCGACGTCCGCGACGTGGCGACCGCCTATCTTGCGCTGCTGAGTCATGGACGCGCCGGGGAGACCTACAACATCGCGTCGGGGCAGGGGCACCGCCTGGCCGACCTGCTGAGCGGGATGCAGCGGCTGCTGGGGTCCCGCGTGATCGCGGAGTACGACCCCGCGCTGGCCCGGCGCTCGGATATTCTTCACCTGGTGGGCGACGCCTCCAAGCTTCGCGCCGCCACGGGGTGGATGCCCCGCATCCCCCTGAACCAGACACTTCAGGACCTTCTCGATGCCCAGACGGACTGATCTCTCCTCCATCCTGCTGATCGGGTCCGGGCCCATCATCATCGGGCAGGGGGCGGAGTTCGATTATTCCGGCACCCAGGCGGCGCGCGCGCTCAAGGAAGAGGGCTATCGGGTCATCCTGGTGAATTCGAACCCGGCCACCATCATGACCGATCCGGAGGTGGCCGACCGGACCTACATCGAGCCGATCACCCCCGAATGGGTGGAGAAGATCATCGAGCGGGAGCGGCCCGACGCCCTGCTCCCGACCATGGGAGGACAGACCGCGCTCAACGTGGCCATGGCGCTGCAGCGGAGCGGCGTCCTGGAGCGGTACGGAGTGGAGCTGATCGGCGCCAACGAGCGGGCGATCCGGATCGCGGAAGACCGGGACGAGTTCGCCCAGGCGATGCGGCGGATCGGGCTGGCGACTCCGCCCGGGGTCACGGTGACCTCGGTGGAAGAAGGTCTCACCGCGGTGGATCACACCGGCTACCCCGCGATTCTCCGGCCCTCGTTCACCCTGGGCGGATCGGGAGGGGGGATCGCCTACAACCGGGAGGAGTTCGAGCAGATGCTCCGCCGGGGGCTGGAGCTCTCGCCGGTCGGCTCGGTGCTGGTGGAGCGGAGCATCATCGGCTGGAAGGAATTCGAGCTCGAGGTCATGCGGGACGGGGCCGACAACGTGGTGATCGTCTGCACCATCGAGAACCTCGATCCCATGGGCGTGCACACCGGCGACTCGATCACCGTGGCCCCCGCGATGACCCTGTCGGATCGCGAGTACCAGACCATGCGCGACGCCGCCTGCCGGATCATCCGCGAAGTGGGGGTGGAAGCCGGCGGCTGCAACGTGCAGTTCGCGGTGAATCCCGAGACCGGCGAGCAGCTGGTGATCGAGATGAATCCCCGGGTCTCCCGCTCCTCGGCGCTGGCCTCGAAAGCCACCGGGTTCCCCATCGCCCGGATCGGCACCAAGGTGGCGGTGGGCTACACCCTGGACGAGCTGCCCAACGACATCACCAAGGTCACCCCGGCCTCGTTCGAGCCGGTGCTCGACTACGTGGTGGTCAAGATCCCCCGGTTTGCCTTCGAAAAATTCCCCACCGCCGATCCCCGGCTCACCACCCAGATGAAATCGGTGGGGGAGGTGATGGCGATCGGGCGGACCTTCAAGGAGGCGCTCCAGAAGGGATTCCGCGGGCTCGAGATCGGGCGGCCCGGCTGGACCACCGGCGAAACCCCCGCCGACGACCGGCTCAGCGACACCTCGCGGGAAGGGCTCCTCGCCGCCATCCGGACCCCGACGCCCGAGCGGCTGTTCCAGATCAAGCGGGCGCTCCAGGCCGGCATCCCGGTGGCCGCGATCGCCGAATGCAGCCGGATCGATCCCTGGTTCGTGTGGCAGATGGAGGAGCTGGTGGAGGCGGAGAACCAGTGGACGGCTGGACGGCAGGACGGCTGGACGGCTGGTGAGGTCCGTCGCATGAAGCGCATGGGCTTCAGCGACCGGCAGCTCGCCGATCTCTCCGGTGTCAGCGAGCGGGAGGCGCGCGAGCGGCGCCACGCGCTGGGGATCCGGCCGGCCTACAAGATGGTCGATACCTGCGCCGGCGAGTTTCCCTCGGCCACCCCGTACCTCTACTCCTCGTATGACGAGGAGAACGAGATCGGCCCCCAGGGCGACCGGACCGTCATCATCCTGGGAAGCGGACCCAACCGGATCGGGCAGGGCGTCGAATTCGACTATTGCTGCGTCCGCGCCGCGCTGGCCTTCCGCCAGCTCGGCTACCGTACCGTCATGGTCAATTCCAATCCGGAGACGGTCTCCACCGATTTCGACATCAGCGACGCGCTGTACTTCGAGCCGCTCACCCTGGAAGACGTGCTCGAGATCGTGGAGCTGGAGCGACCGCTCGGCGTGGTGGTCCAGTTCGGCGGCCAGACCCC
The DNA here is from genome assembly GCA_036565615.1 of Gemmatimonadales bacterium. Lineage (GTDB taxonomy): Bacteria > Gemmatimonadota > Gemmatimonadetes > Gemmatimonadales > GWC2-71-9 > JABFSM01. Next base: position 11,823 of record DATCXX010000089.1, read on the forward strand.
GCTCCGCCTGGCCCGCGGGCTGGAGGCCGAAGGGGTGCCCATTCTCGGCACGCCCCCCGAGGCCATCGACGCCGCCGAGGACCGGGGCCGGTTCGAGGCGATCGTCCGGGAGCTCGGCATCGCCCAGCCGCCCAACGGCACCGCCCTGTCCTACACCGACGCGGTGCGGGAGGCGGAGAAGATCGGTTGGCCGGTTCTGATCCGGCCGTCCTACGTACTGGGCGGGCGGGCGATGCAGATCGCCTACGACGCCGAATCGATGCGGGAGTTCTTCGCCCAGGCCGAGCGGGTGGCGCCGGGCCATCCGGTGCTGATCGATCATTTCCTCGAGGATGCCTTCGAGGCGGACGTGGACGCGATCGCCGACGGGCAGCGCTGCGTGATCGGCGGCGTCATGCAGCACATCGAGGACGCCGGGATCCATTCCGGCGACTCGGCCTGCGTGCTGCCGCCCTACCTGATCACCGAAGAGCAGGTGGACGAAATGCGGCGCTACACCCGCGCCTTTGCCGACCGGATCGGGGTGGTGGGGCTGCTCAACGTGCAGTACGCCATCAAGCACGGCGTGGTGTACGTGCTGGAAGTGAATCCCCGGGCCTCCCGGACCGTGCCCTTCGTGTCCAAGACGACCGGGGTGTCGCTGGCCTCGATGGCCGCCGCCGTCATGGTGGGGAAGACCCTGGAGGAGCTGGGCCTGGCCGACGACACCGCCCAGCCCTACGTCGCAGTCAAGGAAGCGGTCTTCCCCTTCAACAAGCTCCCCGGGGTCGACCTGATCCTGGGACCGGAGATGCGCTCCACCGGCGAAGTCATGGGGATCGCCGATTCCTTCGGCATGGCGTTCGCCAAGGCGCAGGCCAGCGCCGACGGCCCGTTGCCGCTCTCCGGCGCGGTGTTCATTACCGTGAACGACCACGACAAGGGCACCGTCACGCCCATCGCCCGTCGGTTCCACGAGCTGGGGTTCAAGGTCCTGGCCACCGACGGCACCGCGCGTTACCTCCGGCAGCGCGGGATCCCCGCGGAGCGGGTGCTCAAGGTGTACGAGGGCCGCCCCAACGCCGTCGACCTGGTGGTCTCGGGGCAGGTGCAGCTGCTGATCAACACCCCGCTCGGCAAGCTGACCCAGCAGGACGACTACATCCTGCGCCGGGCGGCGCTGCAGCACCGGGTACCGTATACCACCACGATGTCGGCGGCGAGTGCGGCCTGCGATGCGATCATCGCGGTGAAGAGCCGGGTCGGCGAGGTCCGCTCCCTCCAGGAATGGCACGCCCTGGCCCGGAGTCTGGTGGCCGAGTCGAGCGGATGAGCGCCCGCGATCCGGGCTTCGTGGCGGAGCTGGCGCGGGCCATCCGGGGCGACGTCAAGGAAGCAGCGTCGCTGGCGCGTTATTCCACCTACCGGATCGGCGGACCCGCGACGGTGGTGCTCCCGGCCTCGGGCGAGGATGTCGCCGCCGCGCTGGGCCTCGCCGCCCGGGCCGGGATCCCCGTCTTTGCGCTGGGGCTGGGTTCCAACGTCCTGCTGCCCGACACCGGTCTCGACGCCCTGGTCATTCGCCTGGGGAAGGGCCTCGACCAGGTGCGCAACGACGGGGAGCGCTGGTGGCTCGGCGCGGGGCTGCCCGCGCCGCTGGCCGCGCGCAAGACCGCGGGGCAGGGGTTCGCCGGACTGCACATGATGGTGGGGGTGCCGGGAACGGTGGGCGGCGGGGTCTACATGAACGCCGGCTGTCACGGAGGCCAGTGGAGCGACGTAACCCGCCAGGTGAAAGTGGTGGGCCCGTCGGGAGACATCCGAAGCCTCCCCGCGGGCGGGATTCCCTTCTCCTACCGGCGGAGCGGGCTCGAGGGCCTGATCGTGCTGGAGGCGGAAGTGGAGCTGCGCCCCGGGTCCCGGGAGGCGCTCGACCGCGAGGTGGAACAGCTTTTTGCCTGGCGGCAGCAGGGGACCCCGTTCAATCAGCCCTGCTGCGGCAGCGTCTTCAAGAACCCGGGCGGTCCGGCGCCGGCGAGCTGGTCCCGGCCCTGGACCGCGGGCAGCCTGATCGAGGCGGCCGGGCTCAAGGGGACCCGGCTGGGCGGAGCCGAGATTTCTCCGATGCACGCGAACTACTTCGTGAACACCGGCGACGCCACCGCCGCCGACGTGCGCGGGTTAATCGCCCGGGCCCGTGCCGAGGTCGCCGAACGCTTCGGGGTGATGCTGGAGCCGGAGGTGAAGGTGATTGGGAGCGGAGGGGAGTACCTTGCCCCTGACCCCTGACCCCTGACCACTGACCCCTGACCCCTGACCACTCAACTCCGAAATCGTGCCATGAGCGAATATTTCTCCCACGAATCCAGCTACATCGATGCCGGCGCCTCCATCGGGCCCGGGACGAAGATCTGGCATTTCTGCCACGTCATGCCCGGGGCGGTGATCGGGGCCCGCTGCAATCTCGGCCAGAACGTGGTGGTGATGTCCGGCACCCGGATCGGGGACAACGTCAAGATCCAGAACAACGTCTCGATCTACGAAGGGGTGGAGCTGGAGGACGACGTCTTCTGCGGGCCAAGCTGCGTGTTCACCAACGTGATGAACCCGCGCAGCCAGGTCTCCCGCAAGGACGAATACCGCCGCACCCTGGTCCGTCGGGGGGCGACCATCGGCGCCAACGCCACCGTGATCTGCGGGGTCACCATTGGGGAGTACGCCTTCATCGGGGCCGGAGCGGTGGTCCGCGGGGACGTCGCACCCTTCGCCCTCATGGTCGGGGTTCCCGCCCGGCCGGTCGGCTGGATGTGCCGCTGCGGTGTTCGCCTGGAGTCCAGCGGCGGGGGGGCGGTGTGCGGCGCCTGCGGGACCCGGTACCGGGAGGAAGCGGGCCGCATCTCCCTGGTTGACCCGCCGGAATGATCCCGGTTAAGTTCCTCTCCTGTATTGACTTGCGTCACCCGCACCCACCGAGGAGTCCGTGAACGTCCCGCTGCTCGATCTCCGGGCTCAGCATGCGTCCATCCGGGACGCCGTGATGGCCAGGGTCCAGTCGGTCATCGACCGGCAGCAGTTCATCATGGGGCCCGAAGTGCCGGAGCTGGAGGAGCAGATCGCCCGGCTCTCCCGCGCCAAACACGGGATCGGCTGCGCCAGCGGCACCGACGCGCTGCTGCTTCCTCTCCTGGCCCTCGATCTCGAGCCGGGGGATGAAGTGATCGTCCCCAGCTTCACCTTTTTCGCGACCGCGGGCACGGTCCACAATGCCGGGGGACGGCCGGTGTTCGTGGACATCGATCCGGTGACCTTCAACATCACGCCCGAGGCGATCGACGCGGCGATCACTCCGCGGACCCGGGCCATCATCGTGGTACACCTGTTCGGGCAGATGGCCCCGATGGAGCGGGTGCTCGCGCTCGCCGAGTCGCGGGGGATCCCGGTGATCGAGGACGCCGCCCAGGCGATCGGCGCCCGTCGCCGGATCGGCGACACCTGGATCACGGCCGGCGAAACCGGCTGGGCCGGAACCCTGTCGTTTTTCCCGAGCAAGAATCTGGGCGGCTGGGGCGACGGCGGCATGATCCTCACCCAGCACGACGCCCTCGCGGAGCGGACCCGGCGGCTGCGGCTCCACGGCGGCACCCGGCAGTACTATCACGACGAGGTGGGTACCAACAGCCGGCTCGACACCCTGCAGGCCGCAGTGCTCCTGGCCAAGCTGCCGTTCCTGGCCCAGTGGAGCGCCGCCCGACGGAGCATGGCGCTGGCCTACTCGGAGCGCTTCGCGGAGGTGGACGCGGTCCGCACCCCGGCCG
>DATCXX010000103.1:0-13056 GCA_036565615.1 Gemmatimonadales bacterium
CTCCACCCCGGATAATTCCAGGTGGAGGTGCCGAACCGCACCCCGGCGGGGATCGCGGCCTGGAGCCGGGTGAGCTCGGCCGGGTCGGGTCCCGGTGCGGTCATCAGGGCTGGGGCTCGATCCGGAACACCTTTCCCGAGCCCGAGAGGATGTAAAGCTCGCCGCGGGCGTCCTCCCCGAAGCTCAGGATCTGGCCTCCGGGGCGGAGCGAGGGCCACTCCTGCTGCTCGGTCACTCCGGTGCCGGAGAGCCGGAAGCTCCGGACCCAGCCTTCGCAATAGTCGCCGTAGAAATAGTGTCCGGCGAAGGCGCCGAGGGCGGTGCCGCGATAGACGTACCCGCCGGTGACGGAGCATCCCTCCCCGTGGCCATAGTCGAGCACCGGGAGGGTGAGTCCGTTCCGGTCGCAGCCCGATCCGGCGAAACAGGCCATCCCCTCCATGATGTTCCAGCCGTAGTTGCGTCCCCGCCCGAACTGGGCGACGTCGGTCGCCACGTCGATTTCCTCGCGGGCATTCTGGCCCACGTCGCCGATGTAGAGATCGCCGGTGCTTCGGTCGAAGCTGAAGCGCCAGGGATTGCGGAGTCCCCAGCTCCAGATTTCCGGCCGGATGCCGGACTGCCCCACGAACGGATTGTCGGAGGGTACCGACACCTGGCCGGTCGGGCTCACCTCGAGCCGGAGGATCTTGCCGAGCAGGGTGCCGCGGGACTGGCCGTTGTTCTGGGGATCGCCGCCGGAGCCGCCGTCGCCCATCCCGACGTACAGCTTGCCGTCGGGACCGAACGCGACCATCCCGCCGTTGTGGTTGGAGAACGGCTGGTCCACTGCGAGGATCACCTGTTCGCTCGCGGCGTCGGCCCGGTCGGGATCGGCGGAGACCCGGAAGAGGGAAACCCGGGTGTCGCCGCTGGTGTTGGTGTAGTTGACCACGAACAAGCCGTTGCCGGCATACTGGGGATGAAACGCGAGACCGAGGAGTCCCTGCTCGCTGCCGCCGGACACCTTGGCGGAGATGTCGAGGAACGGCGTGGGCACCAGGGCTTCGTTGCGGATGATCCGGATCGTTCCGGTCTTCTCGACGATGAACTGGCGGTTCAGGTCTCCCGGGGGCGAGGTGAGGAACAGTGGCGCCTCGAGCCCGATGGCCACCTCGCGGAGCCGGGCCCCGGTCGCCGCGGGGGGCGGGCTGCCGGGACCGGGGATGCCGGGCCCACTGTCGCAACTCGGTGACGCTACGGCGAGCAGACCCGAGAGAATGATGTGTCGCATGTCGCTCTTCTTTCTGCCGCCTGCTGCCTTTCGTCTATCTCACATGCTCCGGCTTGACCGGCTCATCCAGCTTGTCCGCCACCGCCTTGAGGTAGCTGTCGAGGGTGCGGTGGGTTCCCATCACCGCCATCATGACCCGGAAAAACGGATTGCCGACGTAACCGTCTTCGACGATGCTCAGCGTCGTGCCCCGGCCCGCCGGGTTCAGGGTGTAGGTCCAGGTTCCCCCGAAAGCGGCGTCCGCGTCGGCATCGATCCGGGTCACCAGCCGGCGGGGCGGATCGGCCGACTCGACGATGAGTCGCATCGGGAAGCCGGCGTCCTGCTCCCACACTTCCCGGCCGCCCTCACCCTGGACCCGTTTGGCGCTTTTGAGCATGGACCAGGTTCCCACCAGCGCCGAGGGATCGCGGATCACCGCCCAGACCTCTCCGGCCGGTTTCTCCAGCGTGATCCGGCTCTCGGCGCGATGGGTGCGGGGCAGGCCGAGTCCGATGGCATAGATGATCGCCGCCAGGATGGCGAGCCCGATGACAATGCGCAGGATGACGCCCATATGGCCTCCGGGTTGATCAGGGCACCGGCCGCCGGGCCCGCTTCGACGGCGACGGCAGGGTGAGGGTCTTGACCGGCGATTGCTGCAGCAGCTTGAGCGCCTCGGCGACGCCGCGCTCCAGCTGGGGATCCCGGCCGGCCGCCACCGACTTGGCGTCGAGCGGGACCTCGATATCCGGGGCGATGCCTTCGCCCTCCGCGGTCCATTCCCCCTTGAGGCCGAAGACCGCGGCCGAGGGCGCGGTGATGGTGCCGCCGTCCACCAGCGGATAGGGCACACTGGCCGCCACCAGCCCTCCCCAGGTGCGGGTCCCGATCAGCGGACCCACCTTGAGCTCGCGGAACGCCCAGGGGAAGTAATCTCCTCCCGAGCCGGCCAGCTCGTTCACCAGCAGCACCTTGGGGCCGAGGATCCCGGCCATGGGGAGCGGGAAGTGCAGCCCTCCCGGCGCGTCGTTGCTGACCCCGCCGATGGCCTGGCGGCCCATATAGTCCACCATGTAGTCGTCGAGCAGTCCGCCGCTGTTGAAGCGCTCGTCGATGACCGCGCCGGCCTTTTCCTGCTGGGCGAAAAAGTAGCGGTTGAAGGAGGCGTAGCCGCCGCCCCCCGTGTTAGGAACCCACACGTAGGCCAGCCGGCCGGCGGACAGCGAATCCACCTTGCGGCGGTTGTCCTCCACCCAGGCCCGGGTGCGCAGGGCATTCTCGCTGCGCAGGGGGATCACGGTGACGGTCCAGGACCCGTCCCGCACCGGGCGGTCGTTGATCCGGAGGACGGTCTGCCGCTCCGCGGTCCCGTCGAGCAGGCGCCAGGGATTGTCCGGAGTGCGCAGCTCGGCTCCGTTCACCTCCAGGATGTACTGGCCGGCCCGGATCCGGAGCCCCGGGGCGTCGAGCGGGGCGCGCAGCTCCGGATTCCAGCTTTCGCCGGTGTAGATCCGCGCGATCTTCCAGCGCTCGCCGTCGGGGACCAGGTCGGCGCCCAGGAGCCCGGTCCGGGTGGAATCCACCGCCGGGAAGTCGCCACCGCCCACGAAGCTGTGCCCCACCGAGAGCTCGCCGCCCACCTGATCGAGGATGTAGGTGAGGTCGGCGCGGTGGCGCAGGTAGGGAACCAGCGGTGCATAGCGGGCATAGACGGCGTCCCAGTCGGCGCCGTGCAGCCCGGGATCGTAGAAGAAGTCCCGCTCCATCCGCCAGGCTTCATCGAAGATCTGCTTCCACTCCAGCGCGGGATCGAGCTGGGTCGAGAGCGCCACCGTGAGCCGGCCCTCGCCGGGACGGGGAGGCGCCTCGGTGCCGGTCACGGTCCAGTTGCCGCCCGACTGATAGAGCAGCTTCTTCCCGTCGCCGGAGATGGAGAACTGCCCCACCCCGGTCAGGAAGCTCTCGGCCCGCCGCTTGGAGAGCTCGTACTTGTGGAGCGTGGTTCCCGGCTGGAGCGGAATCCGCTCGGCCAGGAAGACCACCCCGGTGGGACCGGTGGCCAGCTCCGCGTAGTCCCGGACCGGTACCTGGAGCGCGAGGATGCGGTTCCCGATCCGCTCGAGGTCGATCCGCATCGAGGTGGTGTCGGCGCGGGTTATGGGCGCGGAGGGCGCGGAAGGCGCGGAGGACGCGGGTGCCGGAGCTGCAGACGGTGTGGTGGGCGCGGTGGGGCGCACCGGCGCCGCGGCGGCCTGTCCCTCCTCGTCGCTCTGGGGCGGGAAGGGGGTGGAGTCGCTGGCGCGGAGCAGGGCGAGGTAGGCGCCCCGGGTCACCTGGCGGCCGATGCTCGAGATGTTGGCCCAGCCGCTGGCCAGGCCCAGGTCGGTGCTGGCCAGGAAATAGAGATGGCGGCCGTTCCGGTCCCAGGCGGGGCTGATCGCATCGGCCAGTGCATCGGTGACTGGCGTGGCTTTCCGATCCGCCACCGACCAGACCACGATCCGGCGGAACCGGTTGGGAAACGCCTTCGAATAGGCCAGCCACTTCGAGTCGGGCGACCAGGTGATGCCGAGGAGGTTGCGGGCCAGCAGGTTGCCGTCGGTGTCGGCGGTGGTCAGGGTTCCGCCGGCCAGCTCGAGCACCCGGATCCGGGAGCGGTCGTCCACGAATGCGATGCGTTTCCCGTCGGGCGACCACTCGGCGGAGTAGGCAAACTTGGCGTCGCCGATGGAAACTTCCCGGGGCGGGGCCAGGCCATCCTGCCCCGCGATCAGCAGGCGATAGCCCTTGCCGCTGTCGGAGAACCAGGCCACTTCCCTGCCGTCGGGAGACCAGACCGGCGTCCGGTCCGCGGCGCCCGGGCTCCGGGTCAGGTTGCGGGCGTCGCCCTTCTCCACCGGAACGGTGAAGATCTCACCCCGGGCCTGGAACAGGGCCCGCTTCCCGGTGGTGGAGAGCGACGCATTGGCGACGGATCGGCTCACATCGCTCCAGCGGGCAGCGGCCCAGGGAAAATCGCCGTGCACCGAGATGGCGAGTTTCCGCGCGGTGCCGGTCGCGGGATCGAGGGTGTGGAGGTAGCCATCCTGCTCGATGACCAGGCCGCCGGCGCCGGCCCCGAGGTACTTGACGTCGGCATCCTTGAAGCGGGTGACCTGACGCGCCGGCTTGCCGGTCTCCCAGGCCCACACGTTCACCGCGTAGTCGCGGTCGGAGAGGAAGTAGATGGTTTGCCCGACCCAGACCGGCTGGGTGTCGCTGGTGCGCTCGTTGGGGAGCCGGGTCTCGTCGAGGGTGGCGAGATCCAGAACGGTGAGCGGGGTGTTCTGGCCTCCCCGGTAATTCCGGAACTCGCTATCCCAGCGGGTCACCCGGTCGTACACCATGCGCTTGCCGTCGGGCGACCAGGCGCCCCGGAACGCCATCGGCGCGGGGATCATCCGTTCGATGCCGCCCTCGGCCGGCACGGTCCACAGCCGGGCGAACGCGGTGGGCGCGGTGCTCCGGTTGGAGGCGAAGAGCACCAGCTTGCCGTCGGGCGACCACCCGCGGGCGTCGTCGTTGCCGGGATGCCAGGTGAGCTGGCGGGGATCGCCGCCTTCCACCGGCATCACGAATACGTCGCGATTGCCGCCCCGGTTGGAGGTGAACGCCAGCGAGCGTCCATCGGGAGAGAGCTGGGGGTCGGCCTCCACCGCGGGGGTGCTGGTGAGCCGGCGGGCCTCGCCTCCGGCCTTCTCGACGATCCAGAGATCGCCGCCATACTCGAAGGCGATATGCGAGCCGCTCAGGGTGGGCTGGCGGAGCAGCCGGGTGCCCTGGGCGCTGAGGCTTTGGCGGGGAGCCAGGGAGCCGGGGAGCCAGGGAGCCAGAAGGACGCAGAGAACCACGAGGCGTACGTTCATTGGCGTTTGACCTTGTTGAGCAGGCGATCGAGCCGGTCGAGGTGGGTCACCGTCACCGAGACGGCGCCGAACTCCTCTTCCACCTTGCCCCGGAATACGAAGGGTCCCTGATCGAACAGGACGTGTCCGCGGGTCCGGTGGATCTCGGGGAAAAGTACCGTCTCGATCAGTCCGTGGCCATCGTCGAAAGTGGCGAACTGCATCGGTTCGTCGTGGGCGGTGTGCACCGGCTTGGCGGTGGTGAGCATCCCCGCCGCCAGGATCTGCCGCCCCACGTGCTCGGCCAGCCGGGTGGCGGGCACCAGGCGGAAGCGGCGGAGATCCTCCCGGCGGAGCTCCATGGGATGGCAGTCGGTGGCGAAGCCGAGGAGGTCACACTCTTCGCGCCTTCGGCGATCGGGGGAGTATTCGGATAGGCGGGGAGACGCGGAGACGCGGAGACGCGAGGACGCGAGCTGCAGGTCTTCCGCGCCTTCTCGCGCCGTCGCGTCCATTTCCCACAACATCTCCGGTCGCGTCCTCCCCTCCGCGATGCTGTCGCAGGCCCCGACCTTGATGAGGAGCCGGAGGTCATCCGGCTTGAGCCGGGCCCGTTCCCGAAGGTCTTCGATGCTCCGATATTCCCCGCGCCCCCGCGTCTTCGCGTTTTCGCGCCCTCTCAGAATTGCCTCCGTACCACCGGCGCTCAATCCCTTCACGAACTGCAGCCCGATCCGGATCTCCCCGCCGTGGCCGGTGGTGCGGAACTCGCTGGCGTTGACGTCGGGCGGCAGCACCGTGAGCCCGGCCCGGCGGGCTTCCGCCACGTAGGCGAACGGGGCGTAGAAACCGCCCCCATTGGCCAGCACCGCCGCGAAGAATTCCGCGGGATAGTGAGCCCGGAGGTATCCCGACTGCTGGGCCACCTGGATGTAGGAGCAGGAGTGGCCCTTGCAGAAGCTGTAGCCGGCAAAGCTCATCACCATGTGCCACACTTCCTTCGCGGTGTCCACCCGGCGACCCAGCGCCAGCGCCCCGGTGAAGAACTCTTCCGCGTAGGACGCCAGGGCCTTGGCCGGGCGCTTCTTGGACAGCGCCTTGCGGAGGCCGTCGCCGGTGGCGAGCGGCATGCCGGCAAACACCGAACAGACGTTGACCACGTCTTCCTGGTAGACCATCACCCCGAACGTCTCCGAGAGCACGTCCCGCAGGCTGGGATCGAGCGGCTCCCAGGCTCCGCCATGGAGCCGCTCGAGGTAGATCCGGATGAACCGGTTGGAGGCGGGCCGGATGATGCTGGTGTTGAGCACCAGAATCTCGTAGTCCTCGGCCTTGCTCTTGATACAGAGGGCCCGCGACGCGGGGGATTCGGTGTAGAACACCCCCATGGTGTTGCCGGTGCGGAAGAGCCTCCGGGTCTCGGGATCCTCGCCGGCCTCGGCGCTGGTGTAATCGAGCTGCCGGCCGGTATGGGCCCGGACCGCCGCGATGCCGTCGCGGATCACCGCGAGCGACCGGTTGCCCAGCAGGTCGATCTTCACCAGGCCGGCGTCTTCGGCGCCGTCCTTTTCGAACTGGATGACCGGCACGGTCAGGTGGGGGGCGCCGTCCAGCCGCTTGGCCGCCGGCTCCACCGGCACGTAGTCGGTGAGCGCACCGGGGACGATGACCACGCCGCCGGGATGGAGGGAGAGATGCCGTGGGGTGCCCACCAGCGAACCGGCCCGCCGGGCAATGCCCTGCCAGGCGGCGGGAAGGTCGAGCCCGGTGAAGTTGGGATGCTCGGCCAGGAGCTGCTCGATCGGCACCTCGTCGCTGTACCAGGGGATCCGCCGGGTGACCTCCCGGATTTCCGCCGGGGGCCGGCCGTCCACCTTGGCCGCCTCGCGGAGCGCACCCCGCAGCTTGAGGGTGTTGTGATTGGCCACCATCGCCGCCCGGGGCATGGGATACCGGCGAAACACCCAGGCCAGGATGTGGTCGCGCTCGTCCCAGGGAAAATCGAGATCGATGTCGGGCGGGTCCCTGCGCTCCGGGTTGAGGAAACGCTCGAACAGGAGCCCCGCGCCCAGCGGCTCCACGTGGGTGATGCCGAGACAGTAGGACACGATCGAGTTGGCCACCGAGCCGCGGCCGCAGTGGGTGGGACCGTGTTCCACGATGTCCTTGACCACCAGGAAATAGTCCGCGAAGCCCTTCATCCCGATGATGGCGAGCTCGTGCTCCAGCCGGTCGCGGGTGATGGGAGCGATGGTGCCGTAGCGCCGCGCCGCGCCCCGGTAGGCCAGGGCCCGGAGCTGCTGCAAGGCATCGGTGGCCTCGACGTAGCGGGGCGGGACCACCCGTTCGCCGATGGGAATCAGGTAGCGGCAGCGCTCGGCCAGCTCGCCGGCCCGATCGATCGCGTCGGGTACATCGGGAAAGTGGCGAGAGAGCTCCGCTTCAGGTTTGAGCCAGGCATTGGGCGGCCGGACGGCGGGACGGCTGGACGGCTGGTGACTGCCGGCGCTCTCGAGGCCGCTCAGCGTGGTGTTGGCCGCGATGGCCGAAAGGAGACGGTGCCGGGGATGATCCTCCGGATGGGCGAACATGACGGCGTTGGTGACGACTGGAAGAAGGCCCAGCCGGCGGCCGGCGGCCAGCACCGCGTGGCGCTCCTTGCCGGGAACCAGTTCGGCGAAGATGTCGGTGGGGCCGGAGAGGGCAACGATCCGCTCGAGGAACGGAACACTGGAGGACAGGAGGAGGATGCCGGTGCGGTCGTGGGCGAGCATGTCGGAGAGACGACTGCACGGCTGGACGGCGGGACGGCCGATGGGGGAATGCTGGTTCCGTTGACCGTTGACCGTTGACCGTTCACGCTGTTGCCAGTGAATCCCGGTTATGGCTCTGCAAATCGCCCCCCACCCCCGCTCGTCCATCGCCAGGGCCACGCATTCCTCGTCGCCCAAGACCAGATGGGCTCCCAGAATCGGCCGGATGCCGGCTTCGATCGCGGCCCGCTGAAATTCGACCGCCCCGTACACTCCGTTGGTGTCGGTGCAGGCCAGCGCGGGAAAACCCCGGGCCGCTGCCGCCGCGATCAGGTCTCCCGGGCTGGAAGCACCCTGTCCCAGGGAGAACCAGGAGTGGGCGTGGAGGTGGATGAACACCCCCTAGAGATACCGAAGAAACACCGAAACACAAGGGGGGGCGGTTACCCGCCCCCCTCGGGGTCCCGCTTCACGGCTTGGAAGCGAATTTCTCGGGGAACTGCTTGACGATCCCGCTGGAGAGCAGGTCGGCCATGGTCAGGATGTGGGCGACGATTTCATCGTAATCCTTGATGTCCTCGTCGTGCTTCCCCGAAATCCGGTCGCTGGCCTCTTCGAGGGTCTGGTCCAGGTGGGTCTTCATCGCGCTCTTGAGCGTCGCCACCGGCCAGTGCTTGGGATTTGCCCCCGCCAGGAACTCCGCGATCTGATCGGCGTTCTTGTACCAGCGGGTCTTCGCATCCGCCGCCTTGGCCTGATCGCCCGCCTTGGACGCGGTCACCAGCTCGGCGGCCTGGAGAATGTGGTCCTTGAGCAGCGCCGTCAGTTTGGTCCCCGCCTCGGCGCCGTAGTAGCCGGCCACCGCGTTGCCGATGTCCACCTGGTTCTGGAGCAGCCGGTCGGTGGTCGGCTTGGCGTCGGGCAGACCGGCCGCCGCGCTGATGATGTACATCCTGGTCCATGCGACGTGATCGATCCAGAGCTTGCGCATGGTGTCGTGGAGCGCCGAGGCCGGCGAATCCACGGTCGGCGCTGCCGCCGGGCGCAACCCGGGTGCCGCCAACACGACTGCGGCCAGCGCAGTGGTACCCATGGTCATTTTCATGATACGAGGTCCTTTCCATGCAAAAGGCGCCGGCAAGCGGACCCTTCCGCTGCCCTGCGCCTCCAACCGGCGGGCCGTTGCTCCCGCTCGTCAAGGAAATCGCAGCCTCATAACACGGGCTGCCGAAACTCAATGTAGGGAGGCGGACAACGCTGTCAACAGCGGCTGTGCGGGTGACCGTTATCCTGTCGTCCCTCCCTCGGAGCGGCCAACCGCCGCCTGTTGTATCAGACTGCCCTTGTTGTACCGGTTTTGCTTTTTCAGAGGGAGAGGGGCCATCACGAGAGGTGAGAGGTAAGACGTGAGACGTGAGAGGTGAAGCTTACCTCTCACCGCTCACCTCTCACCTCTCACTTCAGATACGGAGGCCGGGCTGCCCGCACCCGGGCATACACCGGACAGCTCTCCCGGTGGGCGCCCGGGAGGTATCCGGTGCTCAGCAGAAACTCCCCCACGATCTCGCCCCCGGTAAAGCGGAACGTTCGCTTGAAGAGATCGACCCACTCTTCCTTTGACCGCAGTCTCTTTGCGTCTTGGCGTCGTTGCGTCGTTCCGTCGCGTCTTTGCGTCCTTCCGTCCACCGCCAGGTGGTCATCCAGCCACTCCGCAAACGACCCGTGCGACGCCCGCAGCGCGAGCAGCGTCCTGGCGTTGGCGATCGCCGCCTCGATCTTGAGCCGGTTCCGGATGATCCCGGCGTCGGCCATGAGGCGTCGCACGTCCCGCGCGCCGAACCGCGCGACCACCGCGGGATCGAACCCCCGATAGGCGGCCCGGAACGCCTCCCGCTTCTTCAGGATGGTGAGCCAGGACAGGCCGGCCTGGTTGATCTCGAGGATCAGCCGCTCGAACAGCTCGGCGTCGCCCCGGAGGGGGAAGCCGTATTCGGTGTCGTGGTAGGGGCCGTGCCATTCGTGGCCGGGCGCGACATCACAGTAGGAGGACATGAGACCATGTGAGACGTGAGAGGTGAGACGTGGGACGTGGGACGTGAGACGTGAGACGGATGGTGCAGGTCCGTCTCACCTCTCACGATTCCGCCGCCTGCATCTGTGCGAAGCCCACCGTGTGCCCGCCGGGCTCGCGCACATAGATCTCCTCGCTGCCGTAGAAGGTGGTGTGGCGCGGCTTGACCACCGGCGCGCCGGCCACGGCCTTTTCCACCGCATCGAGATCGTCCACCTCGATAAACAGCACGATCGAGCGGCCGGCCAGCTCGGCGGCCAGTGCCGGGTCGTCCTCCAGCACGCTGGCCCTGCTCTGATACATCACCTCGATGGCTCCCTGCTTCACGCTCGCAAACATCAGCTTGCCGTTCGGCCCGGGAACCTGGTGGGCCTGTTCCAGGCCGAGGCCGCCGGTCCAGAAGCCGAGGCAGGGCTCGATCTCCTCGACGATCAGCACGGGGGTCAGCTGTTTCAGCATCGGTGTTCCTTCCCGAAAAGTGGGTTCAGGCATAGCTCATGGCCGGGAGTCCCGCGTGCTTCCGGAGCAGCGAGAGCTGGCCGATGTGATAGCTGTCGTGCTGCACCATGAAGGCAAAGAGGCCGAGCACCGAGGTGTCTTCGATCGGCATCCGGGTGCCGCTCGGCGCATCGAGCGCGTCCGCCGTGATGTTCCCCATCCGGGTCTCCAGCGCGGCCGAGACCTCGGCCCAGGCGGCGCGGATCTCCCGGTGAGAGGGCCACTCGGTGATCTCGTCGATGCCGCGCCACTCGCCCAGGTAGGGCTCCAGCGGGCAGGGGACCCCGGCGCCCAGGATCCTGAGAGTGTAATAGCGGGACTCCACCAGGTGGGCGGCGACGAAGGTGGCATGATTGGTCGTTTCCGAAGGCCTGATCCGGGCCTGCTCCTCCGTCAGATCGTCGAGACAATTGCCGAACAGCCGGGTGTTGATCCGGAGGATCCCGGCCAGGGGCGCGATACGGGCATCCATGTGGTGCTCTCCTCAGTTGACTGTTTGGCGTTCCTCGTTGACCCTTCTGCATGCGCGCACTCACCTATGCCGGATCCGGCGGAGTCGAGGTCCTCGCGCTCGCGGACCGGCCCGCCCCCGTCCCGGCCGCCCACCAGATCCGGGTCCGGGTCCATGCGGCCGGACTCAACCGCGCCGACCTGCTCCAGCGGCTGGGCCGCTATCCCGCACCGCCGGGGTGGCCCGCCGATATTCCCGGGCTCGAATATGCCGGGGTCGTGGAGTCAGCGGGCGAGGGCGTCACCCGATGGCATCCCGGCGACCGGGTTATGGGTCTGGTGGGCGGCGGCGCCCACGCCGAGTATGTCGTGGTGCACGAGACGGAGGCGCTGCCGGTGCCCGGTCACCTCAGCGATGCCGACGCGGCGGCGATTCCCGAAGCGTTTCTCACCGCGTACGACGCGCTGGTCACCCGGGGCCGGCTCACCGCCGGGGAAGGGGTGCTGATCCACGCGGTGGCGAGCGGGGTGGGGACCGCAGCGGTGCAGCTGGCCAAGCTGCTGCACGCCACCGTGCTGGGCACCTCCCGTACGCCCGACAAGCTGGAGCGGCTCGCTGGCCTGGGACTCGACCTCGGCATCGCGACGTCCGGGGGATCCTTCCGGGAGCAGATCACCCTGCCGGTGCACCTCATTCTCGACGTGCTGGGGGGACCCGCGTTCCAGGACAATCTTGCCCTGCTCGAGCCCCGCGGCAGGCTGGTGCTGCTCGGCTTTCTCCAGGGCTCCGCGGTGCGGGAAGCCGACCTCAACCCGATCCTGCGCAAGCGGCTGGAGATCATCGGCACCGCCATGCGCACCCGCGGTCTCCCGGAGCGCTCCGCGCTGATCGCCGAGTTCGCCGGCCGGGTGCTGCCGCTCTTCGGCCCCCACTTCCGCACCGACTCGCCGATGCTCAGCATGAGCCATCCCGAGCAGAGCGACGCGGTGCTCCGGCCGGTGGTGCACGGCGTGTTCCCCATGGCCCAGGCCGCCGCGGCGCACCAGGCCATGGAAGGCAACGGCACGGTGGGGAAGGTGGTGCTTACCTGGTGAGAGGTGAGAGGTGAGCGGTGAGACGTTGAGTGAGGTCTCACCTCTGACCTCTCACCTCTCACCTGGTCGATTGCCCGCTGGAGCGTCTCGGCTCGGGTGCACTCGGCGGGCGAGTCAAAAAGGTCCAGCTGGGCACGGGCTTCCAGCAGGCGGTCCGCCGTCACCGTCACCATCCGCACCGCGAGCCGCCGGGTGAGCGCTTGCCCCAGGGCGCGGCGGGCGCCCTCCCACAGCTCCCGGTCCAGCGCCGCGGCGGGGAGAGGAATGCCGCGGGCCGAGCTGGTGGAGTCGGCGTATTCCACCTCCACCACCATGCGCCGGGCGCCCAGTCCGCGATGCCGGAGCCGCCGGCCCAGCGTTTCGGTGAGCCGGCGCAGCAGGGCATGGAGGATGTCGAGATCGTTGGTGTCGGTGGCGAGGATGTGGGAGACGCGATACTCCGCTTTCACCTCCGGCGGGAGCACCGGCCGGGCGTCGATGCCCCGGCTCTGGGCGCGGAGCAGCCGTCCCCGCGAGCCGAAGACGGCACCCAGCTCGCTCTCGGCGATCTCGGCGACCTGACCGATCCGCTCCAGCTGGTACTCGTCGAGCCGGAAGAGGATGTCCGCGGGTATCCCGGGGAGCAGCGGCACCGGATGGGGAGCCAGGAATCCGGCCTCGGAACCGATGGGGACCAGCATCGGCCAGCACCCGCCATACTCCCGCCCTTCCGCCCAGCCATCCAACCGCCCTACTCGAGTCGCCGCCTCCGATACCAGCTTATTCGCCGCCGCGCCCACCGTGAGCGGAAGCCGAAGCCGGGAGACGGCCTCCCGGCGGATTCGCTCGGCGACGTCCACCAGGGGTCCGAAGAGCCGCTCGGTACCGGTCAGATCGAGAAAGGCGTGGCCATAGCCGCGGGGCTCGATGACCGGCGCGTAGATCCGGAGAATCTCGTGCAGGGCGCGCGAGGCGCGGGCGTAGAGCCGGAGATTGGGGGGCAGCAGCACCAGATCGGGGCAGAGCTTTTTCGCCTGCCGCACCAGCATCCCGCGGGCGATGCCGGCAGGC
>DATCXX010000115.1:0-3346 GCA_036565615.1 Gemmatimonadales bacterium
GGACCCGCTGCGCGATCGAGGCCTACACCCGTGAACGCACCACGCCGGTCACCCTCTCGGACGACCGGCTGATGGGGGTGCTGGCGGATGGAAGGGCCAAAGCGGCGCGGCTGATCGGAGCGGACCCCGGAGAAATCGCGCTGGCCACCAACACCAGCTTCGGCCTCAACCTGGCGGCTCGCATGCTGCCGCTCTCCCCCGGCGATGTGGTTCTGGTGAGCGATCAGGATTTCCCCGCCAACGTCTTCGCCTGGCGCCAGCTCGCCGACCGCGGGGTGCACCTCGAGATCATTCCTCGCACCGCAGAGGGCTGGCCCGACGAGTCCCGGATGATGGAGCGAATGCAGGATGCAAGGGTCAGGGTCCTGGCCGTGTCCCAGGTGGAGTTCCACACCGGGTACCGGACCGACCTCGACGGCCTGGGCGCGGCGGCGCGGGCCACCGGCACCTTCTTCGTGGTCGACGCGATCCAGGCGCTGGGTCATGTGGCCTTCGATGTCCGGGCGACCCCGGTGGACATCCTCGCCTGTGGAGCCCAGAAGTGGCTGCTCTCCCCTTGGGGCTCCGGTTTCATGTATGTCCGCCGGGAGCTCATCGAATCGCTCACCTCTCCGCTGGCCGGGTGGAACGCCTACGAAGGGACCGAAGATTTTTCGACTCTGGTCGACTACAGCGGGCGGCTCAAGCGCGACGCCCGGCGCTTCGAGCTCTGGACCCTCCCGTACCAGGACATCCTGGGGATGAACCTCGCCCTCGATCTACTGCACGAGTTGGGCCTCCCGGCCATCGAAGCCCATGTGGCGGCCATTGGCCGGCCGGTGCTGGAGTGGGCCCGGCGGACCGGGGTCCGGCTGCGATCTCCCGAAGGGCCGCGCAGCGCGGGAATCATCGCGCTGGTCGCGGAGGACGTGCCCGGCGGCTTCGCGGCGCTCCGGGGAGCCGGGGTTGCCACGGTGGTGCGCGAAGGCGGGCTGCGACTCTCCCCCCACTGCTACAATACCATTGAAGAAATGGAGCGGGTGGTGGACTTGCTCGAGCGGAGCCTGGCCCCTTCGCTCCGCTCCGGGTGACCCGTCTCACCTCTCACGTCTCACCTCTCACCGGGCCTCCCATGTCCTCACTCCAAGAGACTCTGTCCGGCGGCTACGCCTTTGCGGCGCCGGTGGTCACGCTGGGCGCGGCCCTGGACGGCACCGGGACGGTGACGGATCCCAAAGTGGCGTTCCCCACCGCCATGATGAACCGGCACGGGCTGATCGCCGGCGCCACCGGCACCGGGAAGACCCGGACCCTGCAGCTCATGGCGGAGCAGCTGTCGGCTCAGGGCGTGCCGGTCTTCGTGGCCGACATCAAGGGAGACCTCTCCGGACTCGCGGTGCCCGGCGCGCGAAGTCCCAAAGTCGAGGAGCGGGCCACGGCAGTCGGGATTCCCTGGGAGCCGCGCGGGCATCCCACCGAATTCGTGAGCCTCACCGGCAAGACCGGTGCCCAGCTCCGGGCCACGGTGTCGAGCTTCGGCCCCCTGCTGCTCGGCAAGGTGCTCGATCTCAACGACACCCAGACCAGCGTCCTGACTCTGGTCTTCAAGATCTGCGACGATCAGGGTCTCCCGCTGCTCGACTTTGCCGATCTCCGGGCGGTGCTCAGGTATCTCTCCAGCGACGAAGGGAAGCCGGTGCTGTCGGCCACCGGAGGGATGTCCTCCGCGACGGTCGGGGTGCTGCTTCGCCAGATGGTGGAGCTGGAGCAGCAGGGCGCCGACCAGTTTTTCGGAGAGCCCGAATTCGACATCCGGGACCTGCTCGAGGTCACCAGGGACGGGCGCGGGGTCATTACCGCGCTCGAGCTCTCCGATGCGCAGGACCGTCCTGCGCTCTTCTCGACCTTCATGATGTGGCTGCTGGCCGAGCTCCACGAGGTGTTGCCCGAGGCCGGGGATCTTCCCAAGCCGAAGCTGGTGTTCTTCTTCGACGAGGCCCACCTGCTGTTCCGGGATGCCTCCAAGGCATTTCTGTCCCACGTCGAGCAGGTGGTTCGGCTGGTCCGCTCCAAGGGGGTGGGAATCTTCTTCGTGACCCAGACGCCCAAGGACCTGCCCGACGAGATCCTCGCCCAGCTCGGCTCCCGGGTGCAGCATGCCCTGCGGGCCCACACCCCGGACGACGAGAAGAATCTCCGGGCCACCGTGCGCACCTATCCCAAGACCCAGCTCTACGATCTTCAGGAGACGCTGACCTCGCTCGGGATCGGTGAAGCCATCGTCACCGGTCTCAACCCCCGGGGCGTGCCGACCCCGGTGATCGCGACCATGCTGGCGCCGCCGACCTCCCGCATGGCGCCGCTCACCGCCGAGGAGTTTCAACAGGAGTTCGCCGAGTCCGACCTGATGCGGGAGTACGGTACCCCGGTGGACCGGGAGAGCGCCGAAGAGATGCTTGCGGCCCGGCTGGCCCAGTCGGCGTCTGCGCCGGCCGACCCGAAACCGAATCGGTCGAGGAGCGCCGGCCGGGGCGGGCTGGTGGGCGCCCTCACCGGCACCATGGCGCGGACTATCGGGCGGGAGCTGGTGCGTGGAGTGTTCGGGATGCTCCGGGGCAAAGCGCCCCGCCGGACCACCCGGTCACGCTGGTGATCCGACGTCCAGCATGGCGAACTGTTTCTTGCCCTTCTGCAGGACGATGAATCGTCCGCCCAGCAGATCGGATCGCACCAGGGGGCGCTCGGTGGTGATCCGGTCGCCGTTGACCGAATAGCCGTTTCCCTGGATGCCGCGGCGGGCGTCGGCCTTCGAGGCGGCCAGGCCGGTCGCGACCAGGGCGTCCACCAGCGGATGGCCGCTCTCCAGCGCGGCGACCTCCACCCGGGCGACCGGCACCTCGCCCGCCACCACCGCCAGGGTCGCGGCGTCGGCCGCCCGGAAATCTCCTCCACCGAACAGCATGCCGCTGGCCGCGATGACCCGGCGGACCGTCTCCGCTCCATGCACCCGCTCGGTCAGGTCTTCGGCCAGGAGACGCTGGGCCACCCGCTTCCCGGGATCCCGAGCGGAGGCGGCCGCCAGCTCGGCGATGTCGCCCAGGGGCCGGAAGGTGAAGACCCGGAGCAATCGCTCCACGTCGGCGTCTTCGGTGTTGAGCCAGTACTGGTAGTACCGGTAGGGCGAGGTCTTCCGGGGATCCAGCCAGACGTTGCCGTCCTCACTCTTGCCGAACTTGGCTCCCGAGGTGGTCGTGAGGAGGGGGGAAACCAGCCCGTGGGTCTGGGCCTGCTCCCGCCGGGAAATCAGCTCGATCCCCGCCGTGATGTTGCCCCACTGGTCGCTGCCGCCGACCTGAAGCTCGCAGCC
>DATCXX010000118.1:0-2996 GCA_036565615.1 Gemmatimonadales bacterium
GGGGAGCTTTCGGGCCGCCTCGGCGATGGCCGAGTCGGTGAGCCGGGAGACCACGAACGCGGCGGTCGAATCCCAGACCGGTCGCTCCACTCCCGCGAGCAGGCGGCGGCCCAGCGTGCGGCTGTTGTACATGAGCCCCCGGATGGTTGGAATCTCCGGCCCGAACACCGCGAGCTTCGGGGTGCGAAGCCGGGCGATGGCCATGAGCACGCCATCGTACGACGAGAACGACTGGTCCCGGTCGACCGGGATGGCCATCCAGCGGGTCCCCCAGGGCTCCGGTACCCCGGCCCAGCGCCACTGTCCAGGGTGGCGATCCCAGTCATTGAGGAAGAGGTCGAGTATTCTGGCGGTGAGGTATCCGCGGGGGTCGAGCCGGTGACTGGAGCTGCTGTCCACCCGGGGCAGCACTTCCTCGGTCTCCTTGACCTCGTCGTTGCCGGGGCCGAGAGGGTTACGGCGGTATTCCCCGTGACCCTCCTGCACCAGACCCAGCACGCCGGCGAATCGCTCCCGATACTCACCCAGTCTTTGATCATCGGGCATCACGACGAGACGGGCGATACCGGCGGGGAGTCCGACCGCGGCCTGGAGCTCGTTGGCAACCAGGGCGCCGGCAGGGAATGACGAGCTGGTCTGGTCGTGGACGAGATACGCGACCGGGCTCCGGCTGAGCCCGGCATGGAGGAGGCGGAGGACTTCCTTGTCCACCGAACGGAATATGAAGCGGCGGCCGTCCGCCGTTTCGAAGTGCAGGCTGCGGGTCTCCTGTCCGCCGCCTTCCTTGATCGGACGCATTCCTCCCTCGAAGGCCGCCAGATCGAGCACCTCGACCTTGATCGGCTGGGTCCACAGATCCCGATACTGACGGCCCAGGATGACTTCGGCCACCGGGTTGACCTGATACCCCGTGTTCGCCACCAGCTCGAGGGAATCGGTTCCCGGCGGAGCGGGGAAGCGCGGCATGGTGATCCGGGGCAGCACCGGTATGGCCAGCAGCACGGCCAGAATCAGCAGGGTCCACCCGATGCGCTTGAGCCAGCGGCGCATCATGGGGTTTCCCTGGCGCAATCCGGCCGCGCGGGTAGCTTCCGCGCACCGGGGCGATCCGTCCCCGCACTCTGACGCTGGAGGTCAGGAATGAGAGGGCTTGTACTGGCAGGGATTCTGGTTGCTGCAGCCGGCATATACATACTGGTGCGGGGGATCAGCGTGACCACCTCCGACACGCTGGTCGAAGTCGGTGGTCTCAAGGCCTCGGTCGAGGAGAAGCGCGCGGTTCCTTCGTGGGTCGGCGTGGCCGCCATCGTCGGCGGCCTGGTGATGGTCGGAGCCGGAGCGCGCAAGCAGCGGTAGTCGATTCGCGTCATCCCATCTCCCCCTCAGAAAAAAAGCGGGCATCGCTGACGGCCTCGCGCCGCCCTCGATGCCCGCACCGACCGGTTCGCCCCCGCCGGCCGACCAGTCACCCCCGCATCCTTACCCTTCCCACGACGTATCGAGTGATTCGTTTTTGCACACTTCGAACCATCAGGATGGGGCAACCAGCTTTCTGTTCCAGTAGCGGCTCAAGCCGTGCCAGCATGCCTCCGGCCCCGCTCCCGCGAGAAAGCGAGTGGCCCGAGCGGGGTCCACCCGTCCGGCGATCCACTCGGTGAGGCGGCTGGTGAACCAGGCGACCCGTTCGCCCTCGGTGCCGGGCCCGGCAAGGCTCTGCCGGGCATAACCCGCCCACTCGATCAGCCCCTGGCGAAGCTCCTCCAGATGACGCCCGGGCTGGTGCGAGGGGCCGAAGTGGGTGAGCACGATTGTCCCGGGTTTCCATTCCAGGATTCGTTCCAGCGATCTGAGCCAGGCCTCCAGGTCGAAATCCGGTGGCGGAGTGACGGGAAGCACGCAGGGGATGCCGGGGGTGAGGAGTCCGGCGGTATCGCCCACGAAGGCGATGCCACTGCCCGGCTCGAAATAGGAGACGTGGTGCCAGGCGTGGCCCGGGGTGTAGGCGACCTCGATCGCGCGGCCGCCCAGCTCGAGCTGCTCGCCGCCTTCCAGAACGTGCACCTGCCCGGACGGAACCGCCGCCACTTCGCCCCAGAGCTCCTCCATCCGTCCCCCGTACAGCCGGGTCGCGCTGGCGAGGAGCTTCGAGGGATCGATGAGGTGCGGCGCGCCCCGCGCATGCACGAATACCCGGAGGCGGGGATTGTCGCGGGCCAGGGTTCCCGCGGCGCCGGCATGGTCGAGGTGAATATGGGTGAGCAGGACTCCCGAGAGATCGCCGACGCGGTGGCCGATCCGGGCAAGACCGGCCTCGAGCGCTGCCAGGGTCGAGGTCGGGCCGGGGTCCACCACCAGCGGGCCGGCAGAGGTCTCCAGCACGCACCCGGCGATCGACTGGGGCCGCCCCATGTGCTCGAGGTCGATCAGGGTGTACTGCGTTGCGTCGCGATCCGGCATGCGGGTAGGATAACCCACCGTGAGCGGCTACGAGGTAGGCATTGCCGGGCTGGGCGCGATGGGCAGCATGACGGCGCTCGAGCTCTCCCGCCGGGGTGTGCGGGTGATCGGGTGGGACCGGTTCCGGCCGCCCCACGCCCTGGGATCGTCCACCGGCAAGAGCCGGATCATCCGGGAAGCTTACTTCGAGCATCCGCAGTACGTCCCGCTGGTGCAGCGCGCCTACCAGAAGTGGGCCGAGCTGGAGCGGGAGGCGGATTGCTCCCTGCTGACCTCGACCGGCGGGCTGATGATCGGCCCGCCCGGCGGCACCTTGCTTCGGGGCGCCCGGCGCAGCGCGGAGCTCCACGGCCTCGGCTTCGAGGACCTCTCCGCCCGGGAAATTCACCGCCGGTTTGCCGGGGCATTCGAGCCCGGGCCCGGTGAAGCGGGCCTCTACGAATCGCGGGCGGGTGTGCTGCGCCCCGAAGCGGCGATCGGCGCGGCGCTCGATCTTGCCGCGCGGGCCGGGGCCGAGCTGCGCTTCGACGAGCCGGTGG
>DATCXX010000149.1:0-5792 GCA_036565615.1 Gemmatimonadales bacterium
CGGTGCCCGCCCGCGGCCACCACGGCCACCGCCACGTCGCCGATGGCGAGATTACCGAGCCGGTGCCGCAGGGTCACCCGCACCGGCCAGCGGGCCGCCGCTTCGAGCAGGATCTCCCGGCAGACTTCCTCGGCCATCTGATCGTAGGCGCTGTATTCGAGTCCGCGCACCGCGCGGCCCTGGTGATGATCCCGCACCATGCCAAGGAAGCTGGCGACGCCGCCTCGATCCGGCCCGGCGACTTCGGCGATGAGGCCGTCCAGCTGAATCGGCTGACCGGTGAGGAAGCTCATCTCATCCTCCGGCCAGCGGAGGCATCACGGCCACCTCGTCACCGGCCCGCACCGCCGTTCCGGGAGGTGAGTGGCGCAGGTTGACCGCCACCAGGGTGGCCGGGCCGACGACCGTGCCATTGGGGAGCGCGCGCAGCCGCTCCAGCACGTCCCCCACCGTGCGAATGCCCTCGGCGGGAACCTCGATGAGCTCGCTGCCCAGCCGCTCGGCGTAGCTCGCAAAGAGCCGGATCCGGATTGTCGCGGGAACCGCTGCGGGGGTGATCATGGGAACCGGAGTATGGGCCGGTGGGTCCACTCGGGCAAGCGCGAAGAACCGTCAGAAAACGAAACGGCGGAACCGGACAGCCGGTCCCGCCGAGCGAACGCCGAATATGAAGGCTCAGTCCCGATCGTTTTCCATGTCGTCGTCCAGCCCCTCGTGCGGCTCATCCGCGACCAGGGCGCGCAACTCCTTGCTGGGCTTGAACACCGGGACCGGGCGAGCGGCCACCTCCACCGGCTCCCCAGTGCGGGGATTCCGCGCCATCCGGGTTTTGCGGCGCCGGATCTTGAAGGTGCCAAAACCGCGCACCTCGATGTTGTGCTGCTCCTTGAGCGCTCCCTTGATCGCATCGAGGAACGCATCTACAACCCTGGCGCAGTCTTTCTTGGAAATCAGCGGCCCCGAAGTGCGGGCCATCGCGGCGGTTACCTGCTCGACGAGATCGGCCTTGGTCATGCTCCCCCCATAGGGTCACCGGACTGGCCATCTCCCCACCGGGAGAGCGTCCACACCCCCAAAGACTAGGAGCTTAACCGTTGTCTGTCAAGAGGTTGCGGGCTTGGGAGGGGTTCCCGACCCCATCAGCTCCAGGAATTCACGAAAATGAGGGTAGGCATCGTGCGGTCCAGGGGCCGCTTCCGGGTGGTATTGCACGGCGAAAACCGGAAGTGCTTTGTGCCGAAGGCCTTCCACGGTTCCATCGTTGAGATTGAGGTGGGTGACCTCGAGATCGGGCGCGCCGGGTATTCCTTCGGTGCTCCCCTCCACCGCGAAGCCGTGGTTTTGCGAGGTGATCAGCACCCGCCCGGTGGACAATTCCTTGACCGGATGATTTCCGCCACGATGGCCGTAGGGCAGCTTCACCGTGCGGCCTCCGAAGGCCAGCCCGAGGAGTTGATTCCCCAGGCAGATGCCGAAGGTGGGGAGACCCGAGCTTGCCAGCTCGCGAATGTTGTCGATGGCGTAGCCAATTGCCGCCGGATCACCGGGTCCGTTGGAGAGAAAGAGGCCGTCGGGCTCGAGGGCGCGGACTTCGGCGGGCGTAGCATCGGCGGGGACGACGGTGACCCGGCATCCGGTAGCGGCCAGCATGCGCACGATGTTCCGCTTCATGCCGAAGTCATACGCCACCACGTGGCAGCCGCTCTTTCCCTCGCTCCAGGGCGCGTCGACCGTCGCGGCCGAAGCGAGATCGAGTCCCTCCATGCTGGGGGAGGCGAGCAGGCGAGCCTTGAGCTCTTCGGTGGGCGCGGTTCCCAGGGCGATGACCCCGCGCATGGCCCCGAGCGACCTGAGATGGCGGGTGAGCCGGCGGGTATCAACCCCTTCGATCACCGGAATCCCGGCCGCTTCCAGCCACTCGGCGAGCCCGCCGGTGGACCGCCAGCTGGAGGCGTGGCGGGAGAGCTCCCTTACAACCACCCCGCTCACCTGGGGCTGCCCCGATTCCATGTCCTCGGTGTTGATGCCGTAGTTCCCGATCATCGGGGCGGTCATGACCACGATCTGCCCCATGTAGCTCGGATCGGTGAAGGTCTCCTGGTATCCGGTGAGGCTGGTAGTGAAGACCACCTCACCGAAGCGGTCCTCCACCGGGCGGCGCACGGTTCCCGGAAACACGGCGCCGTCCTCCAGCAAAACAAAAGCGGGGCGATCGGCCGACCGATCGCCCCGCTCTGGAGAAACCTCGCTCACGGCCGGGCCGGCGGGGGCGTTGCCGGCGGAGGCGCGGGTGCCGGGGAGCCGGTCGATCCCGTGGTCCCCGGGACGGGCGGCGGTGCCGGTGTGGTCTGGAGCGGCGCGACCGGCACCGACTGCTGTGCGGGGGCCTGCTGACGGAGCCGGCGCTGGACTTCGGATTCACCCACCGCCCGGCTCGAGGCCGCGATCGAGAGGAGCAGGGCCAGGACCATGAACAGGCCGCCGGTGATCCAGCTCGCCTTGTGGAGAATGGTGACCGCCTGCCGGCCCCCCATGACAAGACTGGTGTCGCCGCCACCGAGGGAGGCGAGGCCGCCACCCTGCCCGGCCTGGAGCAGCACGACGGCGCAGAGAATCAGG
Organism: Gemmatimonadales bacterium; assembly: GCA_036565615.1. Taxonomy (GTDB): domain Bacteria; phylum Gemmatimonadota; class Gemmatimonadetes; order Gemmatimonadales; family GWC2-71-9; genus JABFSM01. Next base: position 2,620 of record DATCXX010000149.1, read on the forward strand.
CCGTCGATGATGAGGAGTGCGAGAAGAAGGTTGTAGAACATAGCCGTTAAATCTAGGCGGGGAACGCAGTTGAGTCAATTGCAGAGCCGTCAGCCATCAGCTATCAGCCATCAGTCACCGTTGACCGTTGACCGTGGATCGTTGACGCTGTACGGAACAAATCCCCGCCCACCCCACGGGATCCAGGCTCGCCCCTCCCACCAGCACGCCGTCGATCTCCGACTCCGCCAGCAGCGCGGCGGCGTTGCCGCCGTTGACCGATCCGCCGTAGAGGATCCTGGTGACCCCCGCGCCCAGCCCCATGAGGGCCCGGCGGATTCCGGCGTGGACCAGGGCGGCGTCCTTCGGGGTGGCGTTCCGTCCGGTGCCGATGGCCCACACCGGCTCGTACGCCACGACTACCCGATCGAGCTCTTCGGCCGACAGGCCCCGTACCCCGGCGTTGAGCTGGCGGTTCACCACCGCCGCGGTCTGCCCCAGCTCCCGCTCTTCGATCTTCTCTCCCACGCAGAGGAGCGGCATCAGGCCACCGGCCAGCACCGCGCGGACCTTGCGGCCGGTCTCCTCGTCGGTCTCCCCGAAGACGTGGCGCCGCTCGGAGTGTCCCACCAGCGCCGCGGTGGCGCCGGCCGCGCCGGCCAGCGGCACCGAGGTGGCGCCGGTGAAGGCTCCCTTGGGCTCCCAGTGCACGTTTTGCACGCCGGTGCGCGCCCCCGGCAGTCCCGAAAACGCCTGGGTCGCGGACTCCAGGCTCACTGCGCTGGGGAAGAACCAGGTCTCCCGGTCCCGGGCGAAGGTGTACGCCGCCCGGAACTTCGCGGCATACTCCCGCGCCTCGGCGGGTCCGAGATGCATTTTCCAGTTGGCCGCGAACAGGGTCGCCGGCCGCTCAGACATCGTCGAGGGCCGCGACCCCGGGCAGCACCTTGCCCTCGAGGAATTCCAGCGCGGCGCCGCCGCCGGTGGAGACGTGGGTCATCTGGTCCGCCAGCCCGGCCTGCACGACCGCCGCCGCGGAATCCCCTCCTCCGACGATGGTGATCGCCCCGGCGGCGGTGGCCTCCGCCAGCGCCAGCGCGACCGCGCGGGTCCCGGCATCGAAGGGCGGGGTTTCGAACACGCCCATCGGTCCGTTCCAGAGCACGGTGCCGGCCCGCACGATCCGGTCGGTAAACTCCCGCACCGTGCTGGGATCCACGTCGTACACCGCAAAGCCGTGGGGAATCCGGTCCCGCAGCACGGTCAGGCTGGTGATCCCCTCCTTGAGCTCCGACGCGATCACTCCGCCCCGGGGGAGCACCAGCTTCTTCCCGGCCCGTTCCAGGAGCTGGCGCGCCATGTCCACGCGGTCCTCTTCGACCAGCGAGCGGCCCACCGAGAGCCCCATCGCCCGAAAGAAGGTGCAGGCCATCGCGCCGCCGATCAGGATCTCGTCCACCTTGGGGAGCAACGCCTCGATCAGGTCGATCTTCCCGCTCACCTTGGCCCCGCCCAGCACGGCCACGAACGGCCGCTTGGGATCCCCCAGCGCCTCGCCGAGATAGCGCAGCTCCTTTTCCATCAGAAACCCGGAGACCGCCGGCTTGACCAGGTGAGCCACCCCTTCGGTGCTGGCATGGGCCCGGTGCGCCGAGCCGAAGGCGTCGTTGACGTAGACATCGCCAAGCGCGGCGAAGCGGCGGGCCAGCTCCGGATCGTTGGTTTCCTCTCCCGGAAAGAACCGGGTGTTCTCCGCCAGCACGATGCTCCCCCGCGGCATCCGGCGGCCCTGCGCCGGTGCGTCGTCGGAGACCGGATCCTCCAGGAAGGTGATCGGCGAGCCCAGCAGCTTCTCGAAGGGGAGCACCAGCTGCTTCAGGGAGAATCTGGGATCCGGTCCGCCCCTGGGCCGGCCGAAGTGGGAGAGCAGCACCACCCGGGCTCCCTTGTCGCGCAGGTAGGTGATGGTGGGCAGCGCCGCGCGGATCCTGGTGTCGTCGGTAACCCGGCCGCCCTGGACCGGCACGTTGAAATCCACCCGCACCAGGGCACGTTGCCCGTCGAGGCGCGATCCCTCCAGCGAGGCGAGGGTGCGCTTCATCCGTCCCGCGACCCGAGGTACCGGAGCAGGTCGACGCAGCGGGCCGAGTAGCCCATCTCGTTGTCGTACCAGCTCGACACGTGCACCAGGGTTCCCTCCAGGACGATGGTGGAGAGCGCATCCACCGTGCTCGACATCAGGTTGCCCACGTAGTCGATGCTCACCAGGGGCTCGGTGCTCACCGCCAGCACCCCGCGGAGTGGCCCGGCGGCCGCGGCCACGAAGGCGGCGTTCACCTCCTCGACCGTGGTGGGACGCTCGACGGTGCAGGTGAGGTCCACCAGGGACACGTCCGCCGTCGGCACCCGGAGGGCGATGCCGTCAATCTTCCCCTTCACTTCCGGAATCACCAGCGCGGTCGCCTTGGCGGCGCCGGTCGTGGTCGGAATGATGGAGAGCCCGGCCGCCCGGGCCCGGCGCAGGTCCTTGTGGGGGAGATCGAGAATCTGCTGGTCGTTGGTGTAGGAGTGCACCGTGGTCATGAACCCGCGCACGAAGCCGAAGGCCTCCCGGACCACCTTCACCACCGGCACCAGGCAGTTGGTGGTGCAGCTGGCGTTGGAGATGACATGGTGCCGGGCGGGATCGTAGGCCGTGTGGTTGACCCCGTAGACGATGGTGATGTCTTCCTTCTTGGCCGGGGCGGAGATGATGACCTTGCGCGCTCCGGCCGCGAGATGCTTGGCCGCGGTCTCCCGGTCGGTGAACCGGCCGGTGCTCTCCAGCACGAAGTCCACTCCCAGGTCCTTCCAGGGCAGCGCCGCCGGGTCCTTTTCACAGAGGACCTTCATGGTCTCGCCGTTCACCACCAGCCCGTCGGACCTGGCCTCCACCGTGCCGGCGAAGCGTCCGTGCACCGAATCGTATTTGAGAAGGTGGGCCAGGGTCTTGGTATCGGTGAGGTCGTTCACCGCGACGAACTCGAGATTGTCCGCTCCGCCGGCCATGGCCGCGCGGATCACGTTGCGTCCGATCCGCCCGAATCCGTTGATCCCAACCCGCGTCGCCATGCAAAGCCTCCCTGGTTGTAAGCCGCACCGAGTTTACTTCGTGTCTCGACAAGGACCGAGCGCGCACGTGCCGAAGTCGGGTG
>DATCXX010000165.1:0-17680 GCA_036565615.1 Gemmatimonadales bacterium
CGCCACCGCGCGGCTCGCCGCCGGGCTCAGTGCCGGACTGCTGGCCCGGTGGGCATGGACGTCCTGGCCCAGCGCCAGCAAGTCGTCCGGAGCCAGGCCTTCGAGCGCAGCCAGCCCGGCCGTGGCGGCCAGCCAGCGCAACAGCTCGCGTCGTTCCATGGATGGTCCTTCCCCGGAATGTCCGGCCTCAGAACTCGAGTCCCAATGTCTCGGTAAGGTACTTCCGGGAAATCGCCCCCGATGCCTTGGGGGTCTCCGACCGATCCAGCTCCACCACGGCCCAGCCCTTGAAGCTCACCTCGGCCAATGCAGCGAACACGGCGGGGAGGTTGACCATCCCTCGGCCGAGCTCGACGAAACGGTACGAGGCGGCTCCCCCTCCCGGCACCGGGCTTTCGAGGTCCTTGATGTGGAGGAAGAGCAGCCGATCGGCGTAGCGCCGTATCGCCTGGGCGGGGTCGCCGCCGGCCTGGCGGTAGTGCGCTGTATCGAGCTCCAGTTTCAGGAAGCGGGGATCGGCCGACTCAAGCACCTGGTGAACCTCAGCGGGTGCCTGGCCGAGGTTGCCCATGTGATTGTGGTAGCCGAGCGGAATGCCGAGATCGGCGGTGCGGCGACCGATTTCCGTGAGCAGCCGGCCCATGCGGCCAAAATCGTCGGAGGTGGGATCGCGCCCCGCGGGTCGCTGGTCCACCACCTGCAGGTACCGGCCCCCGGCGTCGCGCAGGAACCGGGCGTGGCGAAGGTGCAGCGCCAGGTCGTCCGCTTCCCCGGCAGGGTCGAGGCGAACCAAGCCGCTGGACAGGGCCACCAGGGTGAGGCCGCGCGCGGCCAGAAGGTCGCGCAGCTCCTGGGGCTTCGCGCCCCAGCGAGCCACCGCAGAGGCGCGGAGCTGGATGCCGCGGAAGCCCAGCTCGCTGATGTCGTCAATGGCCTGGGGGTCGTTACCTCCCCAGGTAAGCGCGGCGTAGCCGAACCGGATCGGACTCGCGGGAGCCTTCCCGGCCGGTCCTCGCAAGCCGCGGAGTGCCAGGGTCGCGGCGACGGTTCCCTGCACGAACTGACGACGCTTCATGGCCGCGCCACCACCTTTCCTCCCAGCATCACCCAGCTAACCCGCTCAGTGGCCGTGATGTCGCGGAGCGGATCGCCCGGCACCGCGACCAGATCGGCCAGCTTCCCGGCCTCGATCACGCCGCGGTCGCTCACCCCCAACACCGCCGCGGCGCTGACGGTGGCGGAGCGAATCGCGTCGAGGGTCGTCATCCCGGCCTTCACGTACACTGCGAATTCCCTGGCGTTTTCGCCGTGGGGGTACACCCCGGCGTCGGTGCCGAACCCGATTTTCACCCCGCTCGCGATCGCCTTGCGCAGGCTCTGCCGGGCGATGGGAAGAATCGTCTCCGCCTTCTGCCGCACCAGCGGGGGCAGCACCGCGAGGTTGATCCGGTCCACCAGGTAGGACGTCGGTACCAGCCAGGTGCCCCGCGCCTTCATCAGGGCGATCGCCTCGTCGTCGAGCTGCGAGCCATGCTCGATGGACGCCACCCCGGCGCGTACCGCCGCCTTGATGCCGTCCGACCCGTGGGCATGGGCGGCCACCTTGACGCCGTGGCGGGCGGCTTCGTCCACCATCGCCTTGAGCTCTTCCTCGCTGTACTGCTGGGCCCCCACCGGACCTTCGAGGGAAAGCACTCCCGCGGTCGCGCATGTCTTGATGACCTGGGCGCCGTGCTTGATCTGGTAGCGCACCGCAGCGACCACTTCCCAGGGTCCATCGGCCACGCCGTCCTCGGGCCCCCGCTCCAGCACTCCCGGTGCGAAGCCGGTCACGTCGCAGTGACCGCCGGTGATGCCCAGGGAGTTCCTGGACGGCACCACCCGTGGCCCGACGATGCTGCCGCGGGCCACCGCCTTGCTCAGGGCCACGGTGACGTCGCCCCCGAAGTCCCGCACGGTGGTGAAGCCGGCCCGGACCGTTTTCAGGGCGTTGGACACCGCAGTGAAGGCGTAATCCGCTTCGGTGAGCCGCACCCTCTCGGTGAAGGAGGTCGCCGAGATCTCGCTCGCCAGGTGGGTGTGCAGGTCGATGAAGCCGGGGAGCAGAGTGACGTCGCCCAGGTCCATGGTTCGGGCACCCGTCGGGATGGTCGTGGGATTGACCCCCACAATCCGCTCGCCGTGAACCAGGACGACGGCGTTGGCGAGCAGCCGGCCGCTGCTGACGTCCAGCATTCGGGCGGCGCGGATCGCCACCAGCGAGGTGTCCTGGGCCGGGAGGGGGACGGGGAACAGCAGGGCGGCGAGCAGGAGAAGTCGGGTGGGCATGGGCGGAGCCGGGGGTTGGGGGAGTAGTCAAGCTACTGCGGATTGTGAGACGTGAGAGGTGAGAGGTGAGACGTAACCGCCCGTCTCACGTCTCACGTCTTACCGCGTCACGGCAGTCCATGCGCCAGCCGGCGCTGGACCAGGGCCCGGTTCCGGAAGAGGAGCACCAGCACCATGCCCGCCACGAATCCCGCCGCGTGAGCCAGGAACGCCACCCCGCCGGTTGCGCTGGAGATCCGGGGCACGCTGCTCAGGAGCTGGAGCAGGAACCAGTACCCGAGCATCAGGTAGGCCGGCACCACGATCCGGGTGATGAACACGAAGAGGAATACGATCATGTGCACCCGGACCCGGGGGTAAAGCACGATGTACCCGCCCATCACCCCGCTGATGGCGCCGGACGCTCCGACCATCGGAATAGCGGAGAGGGGATCCGCCGCCGCCTGCGCCAGGGCCGCGATGACGCCGCAGAGCAGGTAGAACGCCAGGAAGCGGAAGTGTCCGGTCGAGTCCTCGATGTTGTTTCCGAAGACCCACAGAAACCAGACGTTCCCGATCAGGTGCATCCAGCCGCCGTGCATGAACATCGAGGTCAGCACCGTCAACCAGGCCGGAAGCCCGCCCAGACTGCAGGTCACCCCGTACCCCAGGGAGATCTCGGTCTGGGCCGGGATGCCGCCGAAGAGGTAGCCGGGAATGAAGCCGAGCCGGCAGACTGAATTGGGGAGGGCGGGAGCGGTTCCCATCCCCTGGATGAGCACCCAGACCGCCAGGTTGGCAGCGATCAGGACGAGTGTGACAACCGGGGTGGTGAAGGTGGGGTTTTCGTCCTTGTAGGGAAACACCGGGGCTCAGGGCTCCGGCCGGTCCGGACCGCGACCCGGTTTCCCCCTCTGGACCTGCTCGTGCTGACTCTGTTGCCAGGCCTGGGTTTCCAGCCATTCAGGCCGTTGCCGGCGCCGGATCCTCCGGGCCCGGACCAGCAGCAACCCCGCGGCGATGCCGGCCACGACGACCAGACCAATCCCGTACCGAATCAGATCCCCGGAAGGCTCTTCCCGCGCCACGCTCATGACGATGAGCACCACGGCCGCCAGGACGGCGGCGCCCACCAGGACCAGGGCAAGCGTCAGGGTATTCTCGGGGTGACTCTCGGCACGTTTCGGCATCTTCCCCTCCCGCTGGCGGTGGGACACCGGTCAACGATACGGACCGCCTCCACGGATTGCCAGCGGGGAGGACGCGGGGGAGTGAAGGACGCGGAGGGCGCGGAAGGGCGCGGAAGGGCGCGGAAGGGCCCGGAGACCCAGGGTGAAACGATCGGAGGGGTTCCCGCGTCAATACTGTAAGCTCACTTTGCGTCTTTGCGCCCTTGCGTCTTTCGCGTCCTAGGCATCGTCGCGGCCCGCTCTCCACCCCCAAACCGGAATCCCCAGTATGCGCCGCCTTTTCGTACTGCTCCTCGCCGGTCTGCCGGCGACCGCGCTGGCCCAGCAGCCGCAGCAGCCCGCCGGCGCTCCCGCCGGTGCCCCTGCCCGCCCCCCCGGGGGATACCGGAACTTCGCCGAGCTCACCAAGGACGCCGTGGTCCGGACGGGGTACTTCGACACCTACCAGAAGGAAGACAAGCTCTACCTGGCCATTCCGAAGGACCGGTTGGGCAAGGACTTCCTGATGGAGATGAAGATCGCCCAGGGCATCGGCGCCAACGGGCTGTTCGGCGGCACCATGCTGAGCCTCTTCGAGGCCAACGTGGTCGCGATCGAGCGGCACGGCGAGCAGCTCTTCCTGGTGCAGAAGCCCCATCGGTTCACCGCCCGGAATAATCCGGCGGCGGCGCGCGCCGTGGATCTCACCTTCGGAGCCTCGGTGCTCGAGGTGGCCAAGATCGAATCATTCCGCGACGACTCGGCGGTGGTGGTGGATGCCGCCAACTGGTTCGTGAGCGACCTCTCCGGCATTGGCCAGGCGGTGCGGTTCGCGGTCTCCACCACCCCCGGCCGGCCCGGGGCCGCCACCTTTGATCGCTCGCGCAGCTACCTCGAATCGGTCAAGGCGTTCCCCCAGAATCTGAACATCCGGGCCAAGCTCACCTTCCGGCCCCAGGAGCCGGCCGGATTTGTCTCGGTGCCGGATGGCCGTTTTCTGCCTCTTGCCATCCACTACACCCTCGCCGGCCTCCCGGCGCAGCCGATGACCCCGCGGTATGGCGACGACCGGGTGGGGAACTTCTGGACCGTCCACAAGGATTTCTCCCAGGAGGATTCCACCACCTTCGTGCGCATGGTCAACCGCTGGCGTCTGGAGCCCGGCGAGCGGGTGGGCGACAAGTTCCGTCCCCGGCAACCCATTACCTACCACATCGATCCCAACGTTCCCGAGGCCTACCGCGCCGGATTTAAAGCCGGAGTCGAAGCCTGGAACTCGGCCTTCGAGGCAGCGGGATGGGTCGGGGCGATCCGGGCAATCGACCTGCCGGCCGATGCCGACGCCGAAGACATTCGCTACGCGACGCTCCGGTGGAACGTGTCCGATCAACCCGGATATGGAGCGATCGGCCCCTCGACCGTGGATCCGCGAACCGGCGAAGTGCTCGACGCCGATATCCTGTTCGAATCCACCATGTTCGGAAACTTCCGCAACAGCTGGCGCAACATTTTCGGGCCTTCCTCCGCCGCCGCGGCGCTGGAGCAGGCGCTCGGCGTCGGCGACTACGAGCCGAAGGAGGGGCAATTCGAGCTCACCGGCTTTGCCTCGGCCTTTGCCGAGCAGGGTGGCTTGCTGAAGGCCGCCCTGGTGGCCAACGGGACCATCGGAGCCAGGGATCCGGTGCCGGCGCAGTTCGTGGATCAGGCGGTCAAGTGGGTGGTGATGCACGAGGTCGGCCACACCCTGGGCCTGCAGCACAATTTCCGCAGCTCCGCCAGCACGCCGGTGGCCAAGCTGCAGGACGCGGCCTGGGCGACCGAGAACGGGGTTTACAGCTCGGTGATGGAGTACCCCTCGGTCAATATCGCCCCCAAGGGGAAACAGACCGGTCCCTACTACACCCCCGGGATCGGATCGTACGATCGCTGGGCCATCTCCTACGGCTACACGCCCGACGAGGCCCGGGCCCAGGCGCTGGCCCGCCAGGTGGCGGATCCGCGGCACCTCTACGGCACCAACGCGGAATCCGGCGGCGCCGGTGCGCTCGACCCGACCATCAATCCCTACGATCTGGGTGACGATCCCCTGGCGTGGGGCAAGGAGCGCACCGCCATTCTGCTGGCGCTGCTCAACGATCTTCCGGCCAAGGTGCTGGCCGACAACTCCCAGTACTCCGATCTCGCCAACGCGTTCAACGGCATCATGAACGAGTATGCCCGGGCGGTCGCCCCGGCGATCAAGTACCTGGGCGGGTCCTACATCAACCGCGATCACCTGGGCGATCCGGCGGGACGGCTGCCGTTCGTGAATGTGCCGCGCGCCAAGCAGCGCGAAGCGCTCGACTTCATCGTGGAACGGGTCTTTGCTCCCACGGCGCTGACGGTGGCGCCGGCCACCCTGCAGCGCATGGGGTCCAACCGGTGGCTGCATTGGGGCACCAACACCACCTACAACGGCCGACTCGATTTTCCCTACCACGAGGGCGTGCTGGGCTTCCAGGCCGCGACGCTGGCCAACCTGCTCAATCCCTTCCGGCTGGCCCGGATTCGTGACGGGGAAACCAAGTTCGGCGCGGCGACGATGGTCACCATCCCGGAGCTGATGGGATCGCTGACCCAGTCGATCTGGACCGAAGCGTGGGGCCCCACTCCCCGGACGACCTCGGCGGTGCGCCGTGATCTCCAGCGGGCCTACATCGACCAGATGACCCAGATCGTGGTCCAGCCCGCCCCGCGGACCCCGGCCGATGCGCGGTCGGTGGCGCGGTCGCAGCTCCGCGATCTCAACCGGCGGATCGGAGCCGCCGTCGCCCGGGGCAGCACCCTCGATGCCTACACCCGGGCGCATCTGGAAGAGTCGAGCGCGAGGATTCAGAAGGCGCTCACTGCCGGGCTGGAGGCGGAACGGCCGTAGGAGTTAGGCAACCGGCAACGGGCAGCAGGCAGCAGAGGATTCTCTGTTGCCTGTTGCCTTTTGCCTGTTGCCTGTAGCCTTATACCACTTGCGGCCCCGCCGGCTTTGGGCGTCCTTATTGATCCACCCCAATACAGGCCCCCTGTGACCCGACGTGCGCTGGCATCGCTGCCATTCGTTCTCCTCGCTGTCCACCCGGCTGCTCCATCTCCAGACATCGAGCTCAACGACAACCTCCGCGCCGCCGGCCGAATGGTGCGCGGCGTGCTGGTGCTCGATCTCGAGATCAGGCAGGGCAGCTGGTACCCACTCGGCTCGGGGAAGCCGTCGATCAGGATTCCTGCCTTCGCCGAGGTCGGCGAGCCGCTCCAGAATCCCGGTCCGATGATCCGGGTCCGCCTGGGCACTCCGATCCGCGCCCGCGTAACCAACCGGAGCGATACGACCCTGGTGGTCCGCGGACTCTCCGCCCGGCGCATCGTTGAGATGGATTCGATGGTGCTCGCGCCCGGGGCATCGGCCGAGGCGCGCTTCACGGCCGACGCCGAGGGCAGTTTCTACTACTGGGCGGGAGCGCCGGGACAGGGACTGGCGGGACCGCTCCGCAATCGCCGGTGGTACGAAGACAGCCAGCTGAATGGAGCCTTCATCGTGGACCCGGCACCCGGAACGCCGGTTCCGGAGGACCGGGTGCTGGTCCTCGGCTTATGGACCGGCGGCCGTGATTCGGCCGGCCTTCCGGACCTCGGCGATCAGCTCTACGTGATCAACGGCCGTCCCTGGCCGCATACCGAACGAATGACCTATGCCATGGGCGACTCGGTGCGCTGGCGGGTGATCAATGCGTCCGCGGATGTGCATCCCCTGCATCTCCACGGCTTCTACTTCCGGGTCGACGCCCGCGGCGACATGGCGCGCGATACCATTTACTGGGCTGCCGAGCAGCGCATGGCCGTGACGGAACGGCTCCTTCCCGGTGCGACGATGGCGATGGCCTGGACTCCCGACCGGCCCGGCGGGTGGGTCTTCCACTGTCACCTCACCTTCCACGTCGTCTCCAATCCCGGTCTCGGGGCCGACAGGCTCGATGCCTCGGCGCGGAGACGGGAGATTCGCGACGGACATCCGCACCACGATCCCCAGCATCATGTCGAAAAGGGGATGGGCGGCCTGATGCTGGGGCTTTATGTCCGCCCGGCGCCCGGCTGGACCCCGGATACCCGTCCCTCTCGAACGATTCGCCTCTTCGTCAACAGCGATTCGACGGCCGCGGATACCGTCCGCCGATTCGGATACGTGGCGCAGGAGGGGGAGTCCGAGCCCCGCCCCGATTCGATCCCGACCCTGGGTTCGACACTGGTGCTGCATCGCGGAGAGCCGGCCGCGATCTGGGTCATCAATCGGGCCCTGGAGCCGACCGCGATCCACTGGCACGGCATGGAGCTGGAGAGTCCCTTCGACGGTGTGGTTGGCGTGGGCGGCTACACGGGCACCCCCACCCCCACGATCATGCCGGGAGACTCTTTCCTGGTCCGGATGACGCCTCCGCGAGCCGGGACTTTCATGTATCACACCCACGTCAACGACGTCCGCCAGCTCAAGGGCGGCCTCTGGGCCCCGCTGCTGGTGCTGGAACCCGGAGAGTCCTACGATCGCTCGAAGGATCTGGTGTTCATTCTGGGTGAAGCGACCCGGGGCGCTCCGGTACTGAACGGCCGCCGGGAGCACCCGCCGATGTCGCTGAAATCCGGCCAGCGGTACCGGCTCCGCCTGCTCAACGTCACCGCCGGGACGCCCAACCTGCAGTACTGGCTGGCCGGGAGCGGCCCGACGGTCCTGTGGCGGCCCCTGGCGCGGGATGGCTATGATCTCCCGGACCACCAGCGGGGGCTCCGGCGCGCCGAGGAATTCGTCGCCATGGGGCAGATCGCCGACTTCGAGTTTGTCGCGCCGCTCGCGGGTCCCCTCGCCCTCGAGCTGAGAAATGGGGTCGGCCTCCCGCTGACGAGGCAACCGTTCACGCTCACCCGTCCATGAGACCCTTTCTGTTGGGCGCGGTGCTCGGCTCGCTTGTGACGGCGACCGCTCTCTCCGGGCAGGCCCCCGCCCGCCAGACCTCCGCCGGCGAATACACCCGCTACGAGCTGCTCGCCCCCGGCAGCGGAAAGTTCCGCATCCTCTACGAGGTGTGGGCCACCACGCCCGGCGCGCGATTCTTCTTCAACCCGATCCGCAAGGGGAGCATCGCCAGCGACGAGTCGGTCACCGATCTCGCCACCGGTCTCCCGCTCCGGTTCCAGGAAGTGGACGGCGCCACCGCGCTGGCCAGCGGGCTGACCGGCGCGGACACCGGAACCCGCTACATCCGGGTCGAGCTGCCCCGGCCGGTTCCCGCGCCCGGCACGGTCCGGATCCTGATCGACAAGACCTACGAGGACCCCCGGAGCTACTTCGTGGACCAGGGCGAGCTGGTGTTTACCCGCTCGCTGGGCATCAAGCGCAATGCCGTGGTGCTGCCCCCGGGTTATGAGCTGGTCCGGACCAGCGTGCCTTCTCAGGTGCTGACCGGCGCGGACGGGCGCACCCTGATCAGCTTCATCAACGCGGGACCCGACGCGGCCTCGCTCCAGCTCCGGGCCCGCCCCGCTCCGGGCGCAGGTGCCGCGCCCGGTGCCCGTGCCGCCCGGGTGAGCGAGCGGGCCACCCAGACCCGCGACATCGTGTACTTCCTCCAGCAGCCGGAAACCCACGCCTTCGAGCTCTACCACGACTACACCGAGTCGCGGGAAGGGGTGGACAAGTATGTGAACGTGGTGCGGGCCGGCAGCACCGTCTCCAACCCCTCCGCCTTCATCCTGGACACCGGGCAGCCGCTGGAAACCCGGTTTCTCCGCGGCGCCGAGATCACCCGGGCGGGCCTCGACATCGGGGAGGCGGTGAAGCCGGAGACCGAAGTGGTGGTCATTCCCTTCCCGCCCGTGAAGAAAGGCCAGTCGGTCCGGCTCCGGATTTCGGAGACCTACACCGATTCGGTGCGCTACCGGCTGGAGGGCGAAGAGCTGATCTGGGACCGGAGCTTCGGACGTCCCGCCAACGCGGTCGTGCTTCCCGCCGGCTGGTACCTCACCCACAGTGCGGTGCCGGCCACCGTGTCCCTCACTCCCGACGGCCGGGTCCGGCTCGATTTCGTCAATCCCCGCCTCGATGAGATCCAGGTGCTGCTCGTGGCCCGGCGCCGTCCGGCGTCGTGAACGCCCTCTTCCGCGGCGAGCAGGTCGCCGAGCTGCTCCGCGAATGCGGCTTCACTCACGTCGTCACCGTTCCCGATTCCACCCTGGGGGCGTGGGAGACGGCCATCGAGGAAAGCGGCATGCGCCTGATCCGGGTGTGTCGCGAGGGCGAAGCCTGGGCCATCGCGGCCGGCCTCTACCTCGGCGGCGCCCGGCCCCTGGTCATGATCCAGTGCACCGGCCTGTTCGAATCCGGTGACGCGCTCCGCAATGTCCTCCACGACTGGAAGCTTCCGATTCCCTCCATCATCGGGTACCGGAGCTATCTCAACCAGGACACCCTGCCCGGTGACACCTGCCTCGCCTTCACCGAGCCGATCCTGAAAGCCTGGCAGCTCGACTACCGGCTGGTGAAGGAACCGGGAGACTTCGAGCTGATGGCGGAACACCTGCGCGCCTCGCTCGCCGCCGGAACTCCCGGGGTGGTGCTGGTCGCCGAGGGGAAAGCGTGACCGAGTTCCGCATGTCCAGCCTCGACGTGCTGCGCCGGCTCCGGGCAGTGCGAAAGGATTACGACATCGTGGTGTCGGCGATGGGTGCTGCCCGCGACTGGATGGCGCTGGGAAGCCACCCCCGCGACTGGGTGTTCGTGCCTTCGAGCATGGGGCAGGCCACCTCGCTCGGACTCGGCCTCGCCCTCGCCCGCCCCGACCTCCGGGTGATCGTGCTGGGTGGCGACGGCGGGTTGATCATGAACCTGGGCTCGCTCATCACCATCACCGCCCAGCAGCCGGCCAACCTGTTTCTCCTCATCCTGGACAACGGGGTGTACGAGGTGACCGGCGCCCAGCCCACCCCCGCGTCGGATGCGGGCCGGGAGGGCGCTCCGCCCGTCGACCTGGCCGGGCTGGCCAGGGCCAGCGGCTTCCGGGCGGTCTACCGCTTCAACAACTTCGACGCCTTCACCCAGGAGCTGGAGGCGATGCTCGACACCCGGGGGCCGGTCTTTGCGGTGCTCGAGGTCGCCCCCGTTGCCGGAGCACCCGGCCCCCGCTCGCCCGGCCCGGCGCCGGCGCGGGCGAGAGAGTTCATGACTGCGCTGGGGCGAATGGACGCGATGACGCGAGGGCGCGAGGACGCGGAGTGAGCGACGCCGCGTCTCCGCGACCCCGCGCCCCCGCGCCCAACACCAGCGTCAGCGGCCTCCACCGCGCCATCCGCCTCCCCCACGCCACCGCGCTGGTCATCGGCACCATCATCGGGGCGTCCATCTTCGTGCAGCCCTCCGAGGTCACCACCAGCGTCCCCTCGGTGGCCGGGGTTCTCGGCGTCTGGCTCCTGGCCGGCGGGATCACCCTGATCGGCGCGCTGATCACCGCCGAGCTGGCCTCCACCTTCGCCCGGACCGGCGGGGTGTACGTCTACCTCACCGAGGCGTTCGGCCCCTGGCTCGGATTCCTCTGGGGCTGGGCGATGTTCTGGAGCATGCACTCGGGGATCATCGCCGCGATCGCGGTGGTGTTCGCGCGCTACGCGGGTTATGTGATCCCCCTCGGCGCGGTGGAAACCCGGGCGGTTGCGATCGGGGTGATTCTGCTGCTCTCCTGGATCAACTACCTGGGGGTGCGCCAGGGCAGCCGGCTCCAGACCTGGTTTACCGCCGGCAAGCTGCTGGCGGTGCTGCTGATCGTGGGGCTGGGGCTGCTGCTGGGCGGGCGGGTTCCGGACCACTTCGTCGGCCCGGCGGCGGCGACCCCGGTCAGCCCCCGCGATGTGCTGACCGGCCTGGTCGCCGGGCTCTTTGCCTTCGGGGGCTGGCACATGGTGACCTACACCTCCGACGAGACGGTGGAGCCCCGCCGCACCATTCCCCGCGCGCTCGCCGTCGGGACCCTGGTGGTCACCGCCGTGTACCTGGCCATGAACGCGGTGTACCTCTATGTGCTGCCGATGGACACCGTGGCATCCTCCACCCGGGTCGCCGCCGACTTTGCCGACGCGCTGCTGGGGAGAAGCGGCGGCTCGGCGATCTCCGCCCTGGTGATGTTCTCCACCTTCGGCGGGCTGGCCGGGATCATCCTGGCCGGACCCCGGGTCTACCTCGCGATGGCGCAGGACGGCCTGCTGTTCCGCTGGGCCGGAGCGATCCATCCCCGCCACCAGACCCCCCACCGTGCCATTCTGCTCCAGGCGGTGTGGGCCTCGGTGCTGGTGGCCACCGGCACCTTCCGGACGCTGTTTACCCTGGTGGTCTACACCGAGTGGATCTTCTTCGGGCTGATGGCCCTCGGGCTGTTCCGGCTTCGCCGCCGGACCGACCTCACCCGGCAGTATTCCGTCGCGGGATATCCGGTGCTCCCCGCCCTGTTCGCGCTCGCCGCGTTCGCGGTGGTGGTGAACCAGGTCGTGGCCGATCCGGCCAGCACCCTCAAGGGACTGGGCCTGGTGCTGCTCGGCCTCCCGGTCTATTACCTTCGCACCCGCACAACCTCATCCAAGGCCGCCGCATGACGGTGATCGACGTCCACAATCACTACTATCCTCCCGCCTTCATCGACGCCCTGCGGACCGGGAACAGCGAGCTCAAGGTCCGCGACGACGCCGAGGGGAATCCGGTGCTCTATTCGCCCGGCGATGCCAACATCGCGGTGCCGGGACACCGGGACATCGCCTACCGGGAAACCGTGCTCGCGGCCGAAGGCGTGGACCGGCAGCTCATCTCGCTCACCTGCCCCGGCACGCTGCTGGAATCGCCGGCACGCTCGGCGAAGCTTGCGGCGCTGGTGAACGATGCCTTTGCCGAGGTGATGGCCACCCGGGGCAACCGGTTCACCGCCCTGGCCACCTTGCCGCTCAACGATCCCACCGCGTCGCTGGCCGAGCTCGACCGGGTGGTGACCATGGGCTTCAAGGGGTGCATGCTGATGGGCAACGTGAACGGCGTGCCTCTGGCCGACCGGCGGTTCTGGCCGCTCTGGGAACGGGCCAGCGACGCCGGGGCGGTGATGTACATCCATCCCACTTTTCCGCTGGGCGTCGAGGCGATGCAGGAGTACTGGCTGATGCCGCTGGTCGGATTCCTGTTCGACACCACGCTGGCGGCGGCGCACCTGGTGTTCGCCGGCATCCCGGAGCGGTTTCCCGGAATCAAGTGGGTGCTGGGGCACCTGGGCGGGACCATTCCCTACCTGGCGGAGCGGCTGGACCGGGGCTTCCACGCCTTTGCCGAGTGCCGGAAGGACCTGAAGCTGCCGCCCAGCCGGCATCTCAAGACCTTCTACTACGACACGGTCAACTTCGACCCGGCCGCGCTCCGCCTCGCCATTGAGTTTGCGGGCGTGGGGCAGATCCTGGCCGGCAGCGACTATCCCCACCAGATCGGCAGCATCCCGAAGATGCTGGGCGCCATTCGCGGGCTGGGCCTCCCCGCGGCGGACGAAGCGAAGATCCTGGGAGGGAACGCGGCGAAGCTGCTGGGCGGGTAAGGCGCGTCCTTCCCGTCCTTCCCGTGGTATCGATTATCGTCCCACAGCTCCCCCTTGCGAAGGCAACATCACCGCACCAGTCTAGGTGCTGCAATCCCCATCCCGAGGAAGCTTCCATGTTCGCATTCCGCCGCACTCCCGGCGCTGTCGTCCTGCTCCTTGCCGCTGCTGCCCCGGCTCCGGCTCAAATCAGCACCACCGACACCCGCCTGCTGTCCCAGCCGGCCGCCAGCGCGACCCATGTCGCCGTTGCCTACGGCGGCGACCTCTGGAGCGCGCGGCTCGACGGCAGTGAGGTCCGGCGCCTCACCAGCGCCGACGGCGACGAGACCTCGCCGGTGTTCTCCCGGGATGGCCGCTGGATCGCCTTTGCCGGCAACTACGACGGCAACGTGGACGTGTACGTGGTGCCCGCCGCCGGGGGCGAGCCGCTCCGGCTGACCTGGCACCCGGGCAACGACACCCCGCAGGCTTTTTCTTCCGACGGCAGCAGCGTCCTCTTTACCTCGAGCCGGGCCGATTTCTCCAATCGCTACACCCAGCTCTGGACCGTCCCCGCCTCCGGCGGCGTCGAGCAGCGGCTTCCCATTCCCAACGCCGCGCAGGCCACTTATTCCCCCGACGGGCGCTCCATCGCCTACAACCCGATCGGCCGGGCCTTCGAGCAGTGGAAGGGCTATCGGGGCGGGCGGGTCTCCCAGCTCTGGCTCATCGACACCCGCACCTGGGAAATCGAAAAGGTGCCCCAGCCCGCCGGGCGCTCCAACGACGTGGACCCGATGTGGCTGGAGCCCGAGGTGGTGTGGTTCCGCTCCGACCGGGACGGCGAGTTCAACCTCTACAAGTACGATCGCCGCACCAAAGCGGTGACCCGGGTCACCACCCACGCCGATTTCCCGGTGATGGCGGCCGCGGCGGGCGGCGGCAACATCGTCTACGAACAGGGCGGCTGGCTCCATCGCCTCACGCCGGCCTCGGGAGCCACCACCAAGCTCACCATCGGCGTGGCCGCCGACCTCCGGGAAACCCGGCCCCGCTGGGTCAAGGGCTCGGACTTCATTCGCTGGGTCTCCCTTTCCCCGAGCGGCGCCCGCGCCGCCTTCGAGATGCGGGGCGAGATCGTGACGGTGCCGGCCGAGAAGGGCGATCCCCGGAACCTGACCTCGTCACCCGGGGCGCACGACCGGACCCCCGCCTGGTCGCCCGATGGACGGCAGATCGCCTTCCTCTCGGACCAGGGAGGTGAATACCAGCTCCATCTGGCCCCCCAGGACGCCAAAGGCGCCCACCGGGTCATCCGGCTGGGCGGGGCCGGCTTCTATTCCAGCCTGGACTGGTCTCCCGACGGGAAGCGGATCGCCTACCGGGACAACTCCCAGTCCATCTACGTGCTGGACCTGGCCTCGGGAAAGAGCACCCGGGTCGGCGGCAACCGGGTCTACACCCCGATCGGCATGCTCAGCTTCGCCTGGTCCCCGGATTCCCGCTGGCTGGCCTATACCGCCCAGCCTAACCCGCTGGTCAGCGCGCTCTACCTCTACGACGCCGAGCAGAATCGCTCCTCCCCGGTGACCGACGGGCTCAGCGAAGTGACCCAACCGGTGTTCGAGCGGAACGGCAAGTACCTCTACGTCATCGCCTCCACCGACGCGGGCCCGGCGCTGGACTGGTTTGCCCAGAGCACCAACGACAACCGGCGGACCCGGGCGGTCTACGCCATCGCGCTGACCCGGGACGCGCCCAACCCGTTCGCGCGGGAGAGCGACGAAGAAAAAGGCGTCACCCGCCCCGACTCGGCCAAGCCCGCCGCGACCCCGGCTTCCCCGCCCCCGCCGCCCCCCAGCGTGGCGGTGACGCTGGACGGGATCGCCAACCGGATCGTCGCCTTCCCCATCCCGCGGGCGGAGATCGAGCAGATCGCGGTCGGGGAAGCCA
Source organism: Gemmatimonadales bacterium (assembly GCA_036565615.1). Taxonomy (GTDB): domain Bacteria; phylum Gemmatimonadota; class Gemmatimonadetes; order Gemmatimonadales; family GWC2-71-9; genus JABFSM01. The sequence continues at coordinate 15,041 of DATCXX010000165.1, forward strand.
ATCAGCTCTTCTACCTCCGGATGACCGACGGCAAGGGGGTGGTCCGCCGCTACGACATCACCAAGCGGAAGGATGACGTCGCCATCGCGGAAGCCGACGGCTTCGAGCTCACCCGCGACGGCAAGAAGCTGCTGTACCGCCAGGGCGCCAACTGGTTCGTGACCGCGAGCGCGACACCGAAGCCCGCGGAAGGCCGGCTGGACGTGGCGGCGGTGGATCTCCGGATCGATCCCCGGGCGGAGTGGACCGAAATGTTCGAGGAAGCCTGGCGCATCAACCGGGACTACTTCTACGCCACCAATTTTCACGGGGTGGACTGGAACGCCCAGAAGGCCAGGTACGGCGCCCTGATTTCCCAGGCCTCGAGCCGGGCCGACGTGGACCGGATCATCCGCTGGCTGCTGAGCGAGCTCCGGGTCGGGCACAGCTATCTCAGCCCGGGCCAGCGGCTCCAGACGCCACCCCGGGTGGGCGTGGGACTGCTGGGCGCGGACTACGACGTCGCCAACGGGCGCTACCGGTTTGCCCGGGTGTACGGCGGCGTCAACTGGAACCCCACGCTGCGCGCTCCGCTCAGCGAGCCGGGCGTGGAGGTGCGGGCCGGGGAATACCTCCTGGCGGTGAACGGCGCCGATCTTCGTCCACCCGCCAGCCTGTACCAGCCCTTCGAGCAGACGGTGGGCCGCACCGTCGAGATCACCGTGGGGCCCAGTGCCGACGGCACCGGCTCGAGGACCCTCAAGGTGGTTCCGGTGGGAAGCGAGTCGGCACTCCGGAACCGGGCCTGGATCGAGGCCAACCTCCGCAAGGTGGACTCGGCCACCGGTGGGCGCGTCGCCTACGTGTACGTCCCCAATACCGGTGGATCGGGATACGAGTCGTTCAAGCGCTATTTCTACCCCCAGGCCCACAAGGACGCGGTGATCGTGGACGAGCGCTTCAACGGCGGCGGCCAGCTGGCCGACTATTACATCGATATCCTTCGCCGGCCGGTGCTGAGCTACTGGGCCATGCGGTACGGGGACGACCTCAAGACGCCGACCGCCTCGATCCAGGGGCCCAAGGCGCTGCTGGTGGACGAGACCGCCGGCTCCGGCGGGGACTATTTCCCCTGGATGTTCAAGAAGCTGGAGCTGGGCCCGACCATCGGGCAGCGGACCTGGGGCGGACTGGTGGGGATTCTCGGGTTTCCGGTGCTGATGGACGGCGGCACCATCACCGCCCCCAACCTGGCGATCTGGACCCCGGAGGGGGGATACATCGTGGAGAACGAGGGGGTCGAACCCGATATTCCGGTGGAGCAGACCCCGAAGGATGTGATCGCCGGCAAGGATCCCCAGCTCGAGCGGGCCATTGCCTGGGTGATGGAGGAGCTTCGCAAGAATCCTCCCGCCTGGCCCAAACGTCCGGCATTCAGGGACAAGACCAAGGCGCCATGATTTCACACTCTCATCGAAGGACGGGTACCATGCGTTCGATCTTGCGTAGCGGAGCGATGGCGGCCGCATTGGCAGTTTCGCTGGCGGCTCCGGGATCGGCCCAGAGCGACAAGTTTGTGGCCGACGTCCTCAGGGACATCGGCGAGCTGGAGGGGAAGCTGGTGCAGTTGGCCAAGGCGATGCCGGAAGCCACCTACGGGTGGAAGGCGGGCGTGGCCCGGAGCACTTCCGAGGTGTTCCAGCACATCGCAGCCGACAACTACCTCCTGCCCACCGCCATCGGGGCCACCGCCCCGGCCACGACCGGAATCAACCCGAAAGAGTACAAGACCGTCCAGGCCTACGAGACCCGGAAGGCATCACGGGATGAGGTGATCGCCGATCTGGAGAAGTCGTTCGCACACCTGAAGCAGGCACTGTCGGTCCTCACGCCGGCGCAGCTGTCCGAGTCGGTGAACATGTTCGGACAGTCGTTCACCAAACAGCAGTTCCTGATTCTCACCACGACCCACCTGCACGAGCACCTGGGCCAGATGATCGCTTACGCCCGGGCCAACAACATCAAACCGCCATGGAGTAACTGAGCATGCCGCGCATCCGGGGGTGGCGTCGCGCCACGGCGCTCCTGCTTGCCCTCGGATGCGCACCCGGCGCGGCGCCCTCCCCGGACCCCGCGCCGGAGCAGCGCCGGGCGATTTTCGTCAGCTTCGATTCCATGAACGAAGAGCGGGCCCGCACCACCGTCGATCCCGCCGCCATTCCGAACCTGCTCCGGCTGTTCGACCAGGCCAGCTGCGCCGACGGATCGCGCCCGATGTGGCCCAGCGTCACCGCGGCGAGCCACGCGGCCCTCTGGACCGGGGTGTACGGCAACGTGAACGGGGTGGTGGCCAACTCGATGGCGCCGCTTCCCTGGAGCGAGTTCTCGCTGCTCGACGAGCTCTCCGGTTTCGAGCCCCGGCAGCTCAACGCCGAACCGATCTGGATCGCCGCGGCCCGTGGCGGCCGCAGTGCGGTGGAGAATTCGACGACCCACGCCGGGCTCCCCGGACACTGGAAACCGGAAGGGGGCCGCGACACGGCGAAGGTGCGGCGGGACAGCGCGGCCCTGGCCGATCCCCGGCTCCTGGCAATCACCGGCTACACCAGCGGCCCGGCCGGGCAACTGCTCACGGCCGGCCGCAGCCCTCCCGGGCCCGCG
>DATCXX010000178.1:0-2700 GCA_036565615.1 Gemmatimonadales bacterium
GGCGCCGGTAGTACTCCTGGTGCCGGGCTGTGCCCGCCAGGCAATCGTGAGTTGTCTCGCCGGCGATCCGGCCGCTTTCGAGCGCGTGATAGATCCCCTCTCCCACGATCGGATCGCCGAATCCTCCGGCGTCACCCACGATGTAGACCGGCGCCTCCGGCAGCGTGATCCGATATCCGCCATAGGGAAACTGGTGCGCCGCGAAGGTCGCGAGCGGATCGCCTTCGACCCGGAATCCCTTCACCGCGATGTAGGCCGCCAGCTGCTCGCGCAGATGCCTGCTCTTGTTCAGGGTGTAGAGCCCGACGTTCCAGTGATCGTCCTTGGGAAATACCCAGCCATAGCCGGACTCGACGGCGCCGAAGTCGAAACAAGGCGGGATTTCGGCCGGAAGTCTGGCTCGATCGCGACGCAGGGTGACCTCGACGGCCACCGCGAAGCCCAGTGGCTGGGTAATCGAAAAGAGCCGGTTGACGAGACTGTACGCGCCGTCGGCGCCGACCAGGTGCCGCCCCTGCAGCCCCCGGTTGGGCGTGCGCACGTGAAACCGCCCGTCGTAGGAGATGTCGAGCACCCGCTCAGCCTCGAAGAACCGGAACCGCGGCGCCTTGAGGTTTTCCGAGACCAGCCAGTTGTCGAACTGCGGCCGGTCCACCATTCGGAGGACCGCGCTTCGCACGTGGGCAAACTGGTTGGAGCACCGATGCAGGACATTGAACTCGAACTCGCGAAACTCACCCCGGAGCATCGGCTGTAGATCGAATTGCAGTGCACGACACGACTTGATCGTGAGGCCGCCTCCGCAGGGCTTTACCCGGGGAAACCTGGACTTGTCGACCTGGGCAACGGAGAGCCCGTGTTTCAGGGCAACAGCCGCGGCATTCGAGCCGCCGGGACCCGCTCCAACCACGATGACGTCGAACCGGTCGCTCATAGCCTAAAGGTCCACCATGCGCGGCCCTAAAGGTTGGCGGTGGTCTCGATCTGGTAGCGGCCAGAAAGGGCGTTGTCGAGCCGAACCCGGGCGTCGGGCATCAGGATCCCTGGAGCAACCGTTCGAACCGGGGATTCCCCTTGAGCGGGGCGAAGTTGGGATCGATCCGCATATACCCCGGCGTGAGCCAGTAGGGGATCTTCACCAGCTGCTCCAGCACGTCCAGCGCCTTCTCGCTCTCTCCCACCATCAGATAGACCCGGGCGAGCTGGTGCTGGTAGTAGGCGCCGTTGGTCTGATCGGTGGAGAGCGGGGTGAACCCGGCGCCCTTCTCCGCGGCCTGGATTGCCTCGGCTTTCCGGCCCAGCACCGCCAGCGTCATCCCGCGGAAAATGTTCCGCTGGGGGTCGCTGGGCACTGCCTCGAGCTGCTTGTCGTATTCGGGCAGCGCGCTTTGGGCCAGGCTGCGGGCACGGGCCTTCTCGCCCCTCAGGTCGGCGAGCTGCATCAGGGTCACTGCCCAGATCGCCGCGTCGCCGTCGAAGGCCTGTGGCGTGAGCCGCAGCACCGCCTGCTGATCCTCCTCCTCCAGCACCCAGTAGAGATCCTGGTACAGCGCGAAGTAGGCCAGCAGCTCCGAACGGGTTACCCCGGGAGGAGTGGTCTTGATTAGCGCCCGCGCCCTCGCCAGACCGCCCTGCATCAGATAGCTGAGGGCCAGGCTTTCCAGGGTCGTCAGATCGGCGGGCGATTCGGCCAGGAGCTGGCGAGCAAGAGCCTCTCCCTCGTCGTACTTCTTCATCAGCAGCGACACGGTCAGCAGGTTGCGCCGGGCGGGGTTGGAGCGCGGGTCCACCCGCACTGCCGCTTGGGCGTGGGTCAAAGCATTGGCCCAGTCGCCCCGGATCTGCTCCACCCGGCTGGCCAGGTTCAAGACGGTGGCGTCATTGGGGGCCAGCCGGATCGCCGCCATTCCGTCAGCCACCGCCCCTGGTATGTCAACAGCGATGAGATACTTGTAGCGCGCGCTCGCCGTGAGGGTCGGAACGCTGCCCGGCGCCAGCGCCTCCAGCCGCTCGACGGCTCGCCGGGCACGCGCCGCGACCTCGGCGGTCGGCGTGCTATTGAAGTAGAGCCGGGAGAGACTGACCGCCATGTCGGACCAGGCTTCGACGAAGCCCGAGTCGAGCGCAACCGCCTGCTCGTAGAGGCTGATGCCCTGGCGGAGGGTGGCGGGGTCGCCTCCCTGAACCGCCTGTGCCCTCAGGTAAAGGTCGTATGCGGCAAGGTTATTGGTGGGCCGCTCGGCCAGCTCCTGCTTCTCCTTGGGGGCGAGGGCCACGTTGAGCGCACCCGCCACCTGGGTCGCGATGTCTCCCTGCACCTTGAAGATGTCGGTCAGCTCGGCGTCGAAGCTCTGGGTCCAGGTGCCGGCGCCGGTCCGCACATTGATCAGCTCCGGGGTGACCCGCACCCGCCCCTTCCCGCTCGCGTCCTTGATCCACACCGCGGTCGAAGTCAGCAGATACTGCACCCCGAGCTCCCGGCCGATTTCCTGGGGGGACTTGGTCGAGCCCTTATAGGCGTCGGAGCTGGTCCGGGCGATCACCTGGAATCCCGCCAGCCTCATCAGCTTGCCGCGGACCTGGTCGGTGATCCCGTCCACGAAGTAGGCGTCTTCCGCCGCGCCGCGGTTCTCGAACGGCAGCCCCGCAAGCCGCACCACCCCGCCCGAGGCCCCGGCCGGCCCCCGGAACACCAGCACC